>NZ_JAHBDG010000023.1:0-70612 GCF_019956305.1 Pseudomonas sp. BF-B-30
TCAAGCACCATGCTGGCAGCATGCAGCTTGAACTCGCGGGTATAGACCTTTCTTTCGTTCATGGAACCTCCAAGTTGGCGAAATCATATCGCCCTTAAGAGGTGTCCGGAATTATTAGGCCAGTTCAGCCTGCTCGCGATGGAGGTATGAGCGCCGCGTTTCTTCAGGAGGTCCGCGTCATCGTTGACGTCCATCGCGAGCAAGCTCGCTCCCACAGGTGATCTGCGGTGAACATATGTTCTGTGTCCGACATAGAACCATTGTAGGAGCGAGCCTGCTCGCGATGGAGGTATGAGCGCCGCGTTTCTTCAGGAAGCCCGCGTCATCGTTAACGACCATCGCGAGCAAGCTCGCTCCCACAGATGATCTGCGGTGAACATATGTTCTGTGTCCGACATAGAACCATTGTAGGAGCGAGCCTGCTCGCGATGGAGGTATGAGCGCCGCGTTTCTTCAGGAGGTCCGCGTCATCGTTGACGTCCATCGCGAGCAAGCTCGCTCCCACAGGTGATCTGCGGTGAACACATGTTCTGTGTCCGACATAGAACCATTGTAGGAGCGAGCCTGCTCGCGATGGAGGTATGAGCGCCGCGTTTCTTCAGGAAGCCCGCGTCATCGTTAACGACCATCGCGAGCAAGCTCGCTCCCACAGATGATCTGCGGTGAACATATGTTCTGTGTCCGACATAGAACCATTGTAGGAGCGAGCCTGCTCGCGATGGAGGTATGAGCGCCGCGTTTCTTCAGGAAGCCCGCGTCATCGTTAACGACCATCGCGAGCAAGCTCGCTCCTACAGGCTGTCAGTTCTTGTGCAACTTGCTCATCAACTCCGCCTCAGCCTGGGTCAAGCCGCAGGACTGGGTCAGTTCGTTGACGCTGGCGCCCATCCCGACCAGTCGCGCCGCCTGGGCGAACGACAGGCTTGAGGGGTCGCGTTGTTCCAGCTGGGCGAGTTTGTCCGGCAAGGGCGCGACGATCGCCCGCAGTTCATACAGGTCCTCGCCCATGCGCACGTTGCCGTTCTGGTAATCCTCGACGCGCCTGGCCAGGTCCTTGATGCGCTGATCGCGCAGCGCATCACCCTGGGCCTGTTGCGCGGCGATCTGCTTTTGACCGCGAATGTATGCCAGGAACATTGCCAGCGTACCTGCCCAGAACAGGAACAGGACAATGACCGCAACCTCGAGAATCAATCAGATACTCTCCAGTTCCGACCATTCTTCTTCGCTCATCATCTTGTCGAGCTCGACCAGGATGAGCAATTCGTTGTTCTTGTTGCATACGCCTTGAATGAACTTGGCGGACTCTTCGTTACCCACGTTCGGCGCGGTTTCGATTTCCGACTGACGCAGGTAAACCACTTCGGCCACGCTGTCGACCATGATCCCGACCACCTGCTTGTCGGCTTCGATGATGACGATACGGGTGTTGTCGCTGATCTCGGCATTCATCAGGCCGAAGCGCTGGCGGGTGTCGATCACGGTCACGACGTTGCCGCGCAGGTTGATGATGCCCAGCACGTAGCTCGGGGCACCCGGGACCGGGGCGATTTCGGTGTAACGCAAGACTTCCTGGACGCGCATCACGTTGATGCCGTAGGTCTCGTTGTCCAGCTTGAAGGTGACCCATTGCAGGATCGGATCTTCGGAACCTTTTGCCGCCGTTGCCTTGTCATTCATACCCTGCCCCCTCAAAAAACCGCCCTGGCGGTGTGTGTTCTGTGCAACATCATCAGATGTGACGTCGCCTGTTTTGTTTATTTGACTGATGTCGGTTTGTGGCCCGGCTTGCCGCCGGACATGTGCCGGGCTCCGCCGCTGGCGATCAACTCGGCCAGTGAGGCGACATCGAGCAAGGCGCACATGTGTTCTATTACCGTGCCGGCCAGCCATGGCCGCTGACCTCGGTGACTTCTCCATTTGATTTCATTCGGGTTCAGACGCAACGAGCGGCTGACCTGATGCACCGCCAGCCCCCACTCGTAGCCTTGCACCGAAATCACGTATTGCAGGCCTTGCTTGAAATCGTCGCGGTAACGGTCGGGCATGACCCAACGCGCGGTATCGAGCACCTTGAGATTGCCGGCCTGGCTCGGCAGGATGCCCAGGAACCATTCGGGCTGGCCGAACAATGGGGTCAACTCGTGACCGGCCAGGGAGTAAATCGACCCTAGGCACACCAGCGGCACCGCCAGGGTCAAGCCGGCGACATCGAACAGCAGGCATTCGAAGGGTTCGGCAGCCCAGGACGGACGACCATCGGACTCAACCGGGGGCGGCGTGTTGCTCGGTGGTAGATGCACATCGACGACCGGCGGCACCAGGATTTGCTGCACTTCGACGACTGCTGGCTGCGCCTCGACAGGTGGTGGCACCAAGGCTTGCAGCAGCGGCGCGATGGTCGAGACCGGCGCCATAACAGGGACCGGAGCTTCGATCACCGGCGCCTTGAACACTGGCGCCACCGATGCCTGCACCGGGACGACCGTCACAGCGGCTGCGGCGTCGCGGGCCTGCTCTTCGAGCACCGCTGCCTGAAACTCGTCCAGCACCGCTTCTGCGGCGATCTCCTCGGCCACTGCCTCTACGGGCAGCGTCAATTCTTCGGTCACTTCCTGCAGCAAGCTGTCCAGGTAGGACTGCAATGCCAGTTGCGGGCGCGAAGTGGTCTTCAATGGCCGGTTCATGAGCACGCACCTGTAGGAGCGAGCATGCTCGCGATGAACCTGAGAGCGCCACGGGGTGTCAGGTTTCCCGCGTCATCGTTGACGACCATCGCGAGCAAGCTCGCTCCTACAGGAATTGGGCTCATGTCACGCCACCTGCGGCACAAGTTGCGCCGCCAGCAAATGCTTGAGCAACGCACGGTAAGCGAGAACGCCACGGCTCTTGCCGTCGAATTGCGAAGGCGTCAGACCGGCGCGGCTGGCATCGCGCAGGCGCGTGTCCACCGGGATATAGCCTTGCCAGATTTCGTCGGGGAATTTGTCGCGCAGCACGCGCAACGTTCCGAGGGACGCCTGGGTGCGGCGGTCAAACAGGGTCGGCACGATGGTGAAGGGCAGCGCCTGTTTGCGAGAGCGATTGATCATCGCCAGGGTGTTGACCATGCGCTCAAGGCCTTTGACCGCCAGATGCTCGGTCTGCACCGGGATCACCAGTTGCTGGCTCGCCGCCAAGGCATTGACCATCAGCACGCCGAGCAATGGCGGGCTGTCGATCACGGCGTAATCGAAGTCCTGCCACAGTTGCGCCAGGCTCTTGGCAATCACCAGGCCCAAACCGCTCTGCCCCGGCGACTGGCGCTCAAGGGTGGCCAGTGCGGTGCTGGAGGGCAACAGGGAGATGCGTTCGTCACTGGTCGACAGCAGCAGTTGACCCGGCAGGCCTTGGGGTACGTTGCCCTTGTGCAGGAACAAATCGTAGCTGCTGTGCTCCAGGGCGTCGGGATCGTAGCCGAAGTAGCTGGTCATGGAGCCGTGGGGGTCGAGATCGACCACGACCACACGCTTGCCCGCCTCCGCCAGTAAACCGGCTAAAGCGATGGAGGAAGTGGTTTTACCGACACCACCCTTTTGATTGGCGACTGCCCAGACTCTCATTCGGATTGTTCCTCCCGGCCGAACGGATCGACCGAGAAATAGCTCAACGTGTTAATGCGGGTGACGGAGAATTGACGGCGTTCTCTCGTACCGGCGACTTGACCGGGGTCGGTGCAGTTTGTGTGCCAGCACGCTTCAAAGCGGCATCCGGTTGCGCATGGGCGGTTCCGGTGCCGGTCAGGCTGCGGCGAACATCGAGGTTGCGCGACACCACCAGCACCACGCGACGGTTGCGGGCGCGGCCTTCGGCGGTGGCGTTGTTGGCCACCGGTTGAAACTCGCCGTAGCCCACCGAAGCCAGGCGACCGGGGTTCACTCCCTGCATCGCCAGCATGCGCACGATACTGGCCGAGCGGGCCGAGGACAGCTCCCAGTTGGTCGGGTACTGCGCGGTGCGGATCGGCTGATCGTCAGTGAAACCTTCGACATGGATCGGGTTGTCGAACGGCTTCAGGATCGCCGCGACCTTGTCGATGATGTTGAACGCGATGTCGCTGGGCATGGCGTCGCCGCTGCCGAACAACAGGCTGGAATTAAGCTCGATCTCGACCCACAACTCATTGCCGCGTACGGTCATCTGGTTGGAGCTGATCAGGTCACCGAACGCCGCACTGATGTCGTCGGCGATGCTCTTGAGCGGATCGCTGGCGCCGGAGACGCCGGCATCGACCTGGTCACTGTCCTTTACCAGCGGCTTGGCCGGGGTCACGGTCTTCGGCCGCTCGTCACCGATGGGGATCGGCTTGAGCGAACGGTCGGAGTCGGTAAAGACCCCGATCAATGCCTCGGAAATGACCTTGTACTTGCCTTCGTTGATCGACGAGATGGAGTACATCACCACGAAAAAGGCGAACAGCAAGGTGATGAAGTCGGCATAGGAAACCAGCCAACGTTCATGGTTTACATGCTCTTCATGCTGGCGACGACGTGCCATGAGCTTATTCCCTTAATCCATGAAGCCCTGAAGCTTCAACTCAATGGAGCGAGGGTTTTCACCTTCGGCGATCGACAGGAGCCCTTCCAGCAACATCTCGCGATAACGCGACTGACGTAACGCGATGGATTTGAGTTTGGCGGCAATCGGCAGCAGCACCAGGTTGGCACTGGCCACACCGTAGATAGTGGCGACGAACGCCACGGCAATACCGCTGCCCAGTTGCGATGGATCAGCGAGGTTGCCCATGACATGAATCAGGCCCATGACCGCACCGATGATGCCGATGGTCGGCGCGTAACCGCCCATGCTTTCGAAGACTTTGGCCGCTTCGATGTCGCGGCTTTCCTGGGTGTAGAAGTCCACTTCCAGAATGCTGCGGATCGCTTCCGGCTCGGCGCCGTCAACCAGCAGTTGCAGGCCTTTGCGTGCGTAGTTGTCGGGCTCGGCGTCGGCGATGCCTTCAAGGCCCAGCAGGCCTTCCTTGCGGGCGGTCAGGCTCCAATTCACCACGCGGTCGATGCCACCGGCCAGATCGACACGGGGCGGGAACAGGATCCAGGCGAGGATCTGCATGGCGCGCTTGAAGGCACTCATCGGCGATTGCAGTAGCGCGGCGCCAATGGTGCCGCCGAGCACGATCAGCGCTGCCGGGCCGTTGGCCAGGGCGCCGAGGTGACCGCCTTCAAGGTAGTTGCCGCCGATGATCGCGACAAAGGCCATGATGATGCCAATCAGGCTTAGAACATCCATCAGATACAGGCCTCGACCAAGTGCCTGCCAATGTCGTCCAGGCTGTACACCGCGTCGGCGAGCTCGGCTTTGACGATGGCCATCGGCATGCCGTAGATCACGCAACTGGCTTCGTCCTGCGCCCAGATCGAACTGCCGCCCTGCTTGAGCAGGCGCGCGCCTTCGCGGCCGTCGGCGCCCATGCCGGTCAGGACCACCGCCAGAACTTTGTCACCGTAGGTCTTGGCTGCCGAACCGAAGGTGATGTCCACGCACGGCTTGTAATTGAGACGTTCGTCACCCGGGAGGATTTTCACCGCGCCGCGGCCGTCGATCATCATCTGCTTGCCACCCGGCGCCAGCAGCGCCAGTCCCGGACGCAGGATATCGCCATCCTCGGCCTCCTTGACGCTGATGCGGCAGAGCTTGTCCAGGCGCTCGGCGAAGGCCTTGGTGAAGGCCGCCGGCATGTGTTGAACCAGCACGATCGGGGCCGGGAAGTTGGCCGGCAATTGGGTCAACACTCGCTGCAGGGCGACGGGGCCGCCGGTGGACGTACCGATAGCCACCAGTTTGAAGGCTTTGCGTTTCGGCGCGGGCGACGACGCAGTGGCCGCATGCGTACGCGCAGGGATCGGTGCCGGACGCACGGGCGCGCTGCTGCCGTAACCGCCGACGCTCGAAGGCGCAGCTGTTGGAGCAGGTGCGGTCACAGGGGCAGGAGCGCTGTAAGTGCTGACGCGACGATTGCTGCGCGAGATACTCAGGATCTTCTCGCACAACAGTTGCTTGACCTTCTCGGGGTTGCGCGAGATGTCTTCGAAATTCTTCGGCAGGAAGTCCACCGCGCCGGCATCCAGCGCATCGAGGGTGACCCGGGCGCCTTCGTGGGTCAGCGAGGAGAACATCAGGACCGGGGTCGGACAGCGTTGCATGATGTGCCGCACGGCGGTGATGCCGTCCATCATCGGCATCTCGTAGTCCATGGTGATCACATCGGGCTTGAGGGCCAATGCCTGATCAATCGCCTCTTTGCCGTTGGTCGCCGTGCCGACGACCTGGATATTGGAATCCGCTGAAAGAATTTCCGAGACGCGGCGGCGGAAAAACCCCGAATCGTCCACCACCAGGACTTTGACTGCCATAAACACTCCATTAGATGGAGCGAGGCCAGGCGCCTCGCTCCACCAGAATCAAATACGCCGTGTGGCGTAACGCTTGAGCATGCTCGGAACATCGAGAATCAGCGCGATGCGGCCGTCACCGGTGATGGTGGCGCCGGACATGCCCGGGGTTCCCTGGAGCATTTTGCCCAATGGCTTGATGACCACTTCTTCCTGGCCCACCAGTTGATCGACGACAAAGCCGATCCGCTGCGTGCCCACCGAAAGGATCACCACATGGCCCTCGCGCTGCTCTTCGTGAGCGGCGGAGCTGACCAGCCAGCGTTTGAGATAGAACAATGGCAGCGCCTTGTCCCGCACGATCACCACTTCCTGGCCGTCCACGACGTTGGTGGTCGACAGGTCGAGGTGGAAGATCTCGTTGACGTTCACCAGCGGGAACGCGAACGCCTGGTTACCGAGCATGACCATCAACGTCGGCATGATCGCCAGGGTCAGCGGCACCTTGATGACGATCTTCGAACCCTGGCCCTTGGCCGAGTAGATGTTGATCGAGCCGTTGAGCTGGGAAATCTTGGTTTTCACCACGTCCATGCCCACGCCACGACCCGATACGTCGGAAATCTCGGTCTTGGTCGAGAAACCCGGGGCGAAAATCAGGTTGTAGCATTCGGTGTCGCTCAGGCGATCGGCGGCATCCTTGTCCATCACACCGCGTTTTACCGCGATGGAACGCAGCACGTTCGGGTCCATGCCCTTGCCGTCGTCGGAAATCGACAGCAGGATGTGGTCGCCTTCCTGCTCCGCCGCCAGGATCACCTTGCCGCCACGGGCCTTGCCCGAGGCTTCGCGTTCTTCCGGCGACTCGATGCCGTGGTCAACCGCGTTGCGCACCAAGTGGACCAGCGGGTCGGCCAGGGCCTCGACGAGGTTCTTGTCGAGGTCGGTTTCTTCGCCGACCAGCTCCAGGTTGATCTCTTTCTTGAGCTGGCGGGCCAGGTCGCGAACCAGGCGCGGGAAGCGCCCGAAGACTTTCTTGATCGGTTGCATCCGGGTCTTCATGACCGCGGTTTGCAAGTCGGCGGTGACCACGTCGAGGTTCGACACGGCCTTGGACATGGCTTCGTCGCCGCTGTTGAGGCCCAGGCGGACCAGGCGGTTACGCACCAGCACCAACTCGCCGACCATGTTCATGATCTCGTCCAGACGCGCGGTATCGACACGGACGGTGGTCTCGGCTTCGCTCGCCGGCTTTTCCGCCAGTGGCGCGGCCGGGGCACGGGACGACGCCGGTGCAGCAGTTGCCGGGGCCGACGCTTCGGCTTTTGGCTCGGGGGCCCTGGCCACCGGTTTCGGCGCGGTTGCCTTGGCGGCAGGTGCCGCAACCGAGGCGTTGGCGCCGGTTGCCGTTCCAACCGTCACGCCCACTTCAGTGAACTTGCCTTTACCGTGCAATTCGTCGAGCAGCGCTTCGAACTCGTGATCGGAAATCAGATCGCTGCCGGCCGCCACCGCGCTTGGTGCCGCGGGTGCAGGCACAGAAGCAATGGCCGACTCCAGCGCCTCGACAGCAAAATTACCCTTGCCGTGCAGCTGGTCGAGCAGTGCTTCGAATTCGTCGTCAGTAATATCGGAACTGTCGCCAGTCGCTTTCGGGGCTTCTGGCGCAGCCGGTGCCGGGACCAACGCGTCAACGGCGAACTGGCCTTTGCCGTGCAGTTGATCGAGCAACGACTCGAACTCGGCATCGGTGATTTCGTCGCTGCCAGCGGCATTGCCAGCAGGCGCTGGAACAGCGGCCGGGGCCTCGGCCTGGGCCTTGACGGCGTTCAGCGAGTCCAGCAGTTGCTCGAATTCATTGTCGGTGATATCGCCCGACTCGCTTTCAGCCACAGGCGCTTGGACCACGGCGACGACAGGTGCGGCAGCCGCCTCGTCAGCCGATTGCGGCTCGGCCAGACGGGCCAGCGCCGCGAGCAGTTCCGGTGTCGCAGCCGTGATCGGGCTGCGTTCGCGGACTTCGCTGAACATGCTGTTCACCGCGTCCAGCGCTTCGAGAACCACGTCCATCAGTTCCGAGTCGACGCGACGCTCACCCTTGCGCAGGATGTCGAACACGTTCTCGGCGATGTGGCAGCACTCCACCAGCTCGTTGAGCTGGAGGAAGCCGGCGCCCCCTTTTACAGTGTGAAAACCGCGAAAAATTGCATTGAGCAAATCCGCATCATCCGGACGGCTTTCCAGCTCGACCAGTTGCTCGGACAGTTGCTCTAGAATCTCGCCGGCCTCAACCAGGAAATCCTGAAGGATCTCTTCATCGGCGCCGAAGCTCATTAAGGGGGTGCTCCTAAAGGTCTAAAAACCTAAAATGCCTAAAATTCTAAAACCCTAGGCTGGATAGCAAATCGTCCACATCGTCCTGACCGGACACAACGTCTTCTCTTTTATCGGCATGAATCTGCGGACCTTCACCCTGAGAGAGATGTTTTTGTGGATCTTTTTCAGCAAGCATCGCTTCACGGTCATGTTCGATGCCCGCAAAGCGGTCCACCTGACTGGCCATCAGCACGAGCTTGAGCAGGTTGCTTTCAACTTCGGTGACCAACTGGGTCACACGCTTGATCACCTGGCCTGTGAGGTCCTGGTAATCCTGGGCGAGCAGGATGTCGTTCAGGTTGCCCGACACCGCGCGATTGTCCGTGCCGCTGCGCGTCAGGAACCCGTCGACCCGTCGGGCCAGTTCACGAAACTCTTCGGCGCCGACTTCGCGACGCATGAAGCGCCCCCAGTCCGCGCTCAACACCTTGGCTTCATCGGCCAGGCCATTGACCAGCGGCGTGGCACTTTCCACCAGATCCATGGTGCGGTTGGCCGCAGCCTCGGTCAGCTTGACCACATACCCCAGGCGCTCGGTGGCGTCGGTGATCTGCGACACTTCTTCGGCCTGCGGCATGTGCGGGTCAATCTGGAAATTGACGATCGCGCTATGCAGTTCGCGGGTGAGCTTGCCCACTTCCTGATACAGGCCGCGGTCACGGGTCTGGTTGAGCTCATGGATCAATTGCACCGCGTCGCCGAACTTGCCTTTTTCAAGGCTCTCGACCAATTCGAGGGCGTGTTTTTTCAGGGTCGATTCAAAATCGCCCAATGAAGTTTCGTTATTGCCCATAGCTCCCCCGTGGCGCACTCATCAACCGATGCGTTCGAAAATCTTCTCGATTTTTTCTTTCAACGCCTGGGCCGTGAAGGGCTTGACCACATAGCCGTTAACGCCGGCCTGGGCCGCTTCGATGATCTGCTCGCGCTTGGCTTCAGCGGTCACCATCAGCACCGGCAGGTGCTTGAGCTTTTCATCGGCACGCACGTGACGCAGCAGATCGATACCGGTCATGCCAGGCATGTTCCAGTCCGTTACCAGAAAGTCGATGCTTCCGCTGTTGAGCACCGGAATGGCGGTAGTGCCATCGTCGGCCTCGACGGTGTTGGTGAACCCAAGGTCACGCAGCAGGTTCTTGATGATCCGCCGCATCGTTGAGAAGTCATCAACGATGAGGATTTTCATGTTCTTGTCCAATTCGACCTCCAAGCAGTCTTAAACGCGCCCAGCACCTGGACACGCCATTTCAATCAATCCGGCAAAGCACTCAATGACTGTCTGGAGCACAACAGATCGCGACCGGCGCAGTTCAACACCACACCGGCCTCGTTCGCAGTGTCCCCACACTGCCTTCAGCGCGCTCGCCACTCCCCCAAACGCCCCCGCAAACGGGCCGCGCACTGGCTGTGTAACTGGCTGACCCGCGATTCGCTGACCCCCAGGACCTCACCGATTTCCTTGAGATTCAACTCTTCGTCGTAGTACAGCGCCAACACCAGTCGCTCACGCTCCGGCAAATTGGCAATCGCATCCGCCAGCGCAGCCTGGAAGCGTTCATCCTCCAGGTCGCGTGACGGCTCGACATGAGCACTCGCGCCATCCTCGTGCAGCCCTTCGTGTTCGCCGTCCTGCAACAGGTCGTCGAAACTGAACAGCCGGCTGCCCAGGGTGTCGTTCAAAATCCCGTAGTAATCGTCGAGACTCAATTGGAGTTCGGCCGCAACTTCGTGATCTTTAGCGTCACGGCCGGTTTTAGCTTCAATCGAGCGAATGGCATCGCTGACCATGCGCGTATTGCGGTGGACTGAACGTGGCGCCCAGTCCCCCTTGCGCACTTCATCGAGCATGGCGCCGCGGATTCGTATGCCCGCGTACGTCTCGAAACTGGCGCCTTTGCCGGCGTCATATTTGGTCGACACTTCAAGCAGGCCAATCATCCCGGCCTGGATCAGGTCTTCGACCTGGACACTGGCCGGCAAACGCGCCAGCAAGTGGTAGGCAATGCGTTTAACCAGCGGCGCGTAACGCTCGATCAGCTCGTACTGCGCATCACGCGCCGATCTCTTGTAGAGGTTGTAGCCGCTGGCTGTCATAGAACAGGTCCTGCTGTCTGCTGCACGAGGCGCTCGACGAAAAACTCCAGGTGCCCGCGCGGGTTGGCAGGCAGCGGCCAGGTATCAACCTTTTGTGCGATTGCCTTGAACGCCAGCGAGCACTTGGAACGCGGGAAGGCCTCGTAGACGGCGCGCTGCTTCTGCACGGCCTTGCGCACGCTTTCGTCGTAGGGCACCGCGCCGACGTATTGTAAGGCGACGTCGAGGAAGCGATCCGTGACCTTGGTCAACTTGGCGAACAGGTTGCGTCCTTCCTGCGGGCTCTGGGCCATGTTGGCCAGGACGCGGAAGCGGTTCATGCCGTAATCGCGGTTCAGCAACTTGATCAAGGCGTAGGCATCGGTGATCGAGGTCGGCTCGTCGCACACCACCAGCAGCACTTCCTGGGCTGCACGGACGAAACTGACTACCGAGTCACCAATGCCCGCAGCGGTGTCGATCACCAGTACGTCGAGGTTGTCGCCGATATCACTGAAGGCCTGGATCAGGCCGGCGTGTTGCGCGGGGCTCAGATGCACCATGCTCTGAGTGCCGGATGCGGCCGGAACGATACGGATGCCGCCGGGCCCCTGCAGCAATACATCGCGCAGTTCGCAGCGGCCTTCGATCACGTCGGCCAGGGTACGTTTGGGTGTCAGGCCCAGCAGAACGTCGACGTTCGCCAGCCCCAGGTCGGCGTCCAACAGCATGACGCGCCGGCCAAGTTCGGCCAAAGCCAGGGACAAGTTCACTGACACATTAGTTTTCCCGACGCCACCTTTGCCGCCGGTCACCGCGATCACCTGTACGGGATGCATGCTGCCCATGTTATTTCTTTACCTTGTCTTGCATAGACGGAGGCCACATTACTGGCTGCGCGTTCACAAACGGAACAATGCATGGCAGACCATCGATGTAGGTATAAAAACTGTTCATTTTTACCTCAGCCAACCTGCTTGGTCGGGCTGTGGTAGATGTCAGCGAACATGTCAGCCATGGCTTCTTCGCTGGGTTCTTCCTGCATTTGCACACTCACGGCGCGGCTGACCAATTGATGACGGCGCGGCAGATGCAAATCATCCGGGATCCGCGGGCCATCGGTCAGGTAAGCCACCGGCAGTTCATGACTGATGGCAAGGCTCAACACCTCGCCCAGACTAGCCGTTTCATCCAGTTTAGTCAGAATGCAGCCGGCGAGCCCGCAGCGCTTGTAACTGTGATAAGCGGCCGTTAGAACCTGTTTCTGGCTGGTGGTTGCCAGAACCAGATAATTTTTTGAACGGATGCCGCGACCGGCCAGACTTTCGAGCTGCATGCGCAGCGCCGGATCGCTGGCCTGCAGGCCCGCGGTATCGATCAGCACCACGCGTTTGCGCAGCAATGGCTCCAGCGCCTGCACCAAGGACTGGCCAGGGTCGACGTGGGTCACCGACACATTGAGAATGCGCCCCAAGGTCTTGAGCTGCTCCTGGGCACCGATGCGGAAGCTGTCCATGCTCACCAGCGCAATGTTCTGCGCGCCGTACTTGAGCACATAACGGGCAGCCAGCTTGGCCAGGGTGGTGGTCTTGCCCATGCCGGCAGGGCCGACCATGGCGATCACGCCGCCCTCTTCCAGCGGCTCGACCTCCGGAGTAACGATCATGCGCGCCAGGTGCGCCAGCAACATGCGCCAGGCCTGACGAGGCTCTTCGATTTCGGTGATCATTGCCAGCAGGTCGCGCGACAGCGGGCCAGACAGGCCGATACGTTGCAGGCGACGCCAGAGGTTGGCCTGGTCCGGACGGCTGCCTTGCAGCTGATTCCAGGCCAGGGAGCCGAGTTGTACTTCCATGAGTTCGCGCAGGCTGTTGAGCTCGAAACGCATCGAGTCGAACGCACGTGGATCCACGCCACCGGACGCTGGCGCAGCGGCCGGCGCGGGGCGACGGGGTTCGGCGTAGGTCGGTTCGATCAGCGGCTCGGCGGCAGTCAACGGCAATCCGGCGAACAGCTGGCGATTGGTTGCATTGTCGCTCTCGCCATCGCCACGCAGGCTCAATTCGGCCTGGGCGGTGACGATCCGCGACTGAGTCTTGCGCAATTCGTCTTCGAGCTCCATGTTCGGAACCCGCGGCGCCAGCGCCGACAACTTGTAGTCCAGCGCAGCCGTCAGTTCGACCCCCCCGGCGATCCGGCGGTTGCCAATGATGGCGGCATCAGCGCCCAGCTCATCGCGAACCAGCTTCATGGCCTGACGCATATCGGCGGCGAAAAAACGCTTAACTTGCATAAACCACTACCTCAGCCGTTGGGCCCTACTGTCGCAACGATGGTCACTTGCTTGTTGTCAGGGATTTCCTGGTAAGCCAACACATGCAAACCCGGGACTGCGAGCCGGCCAAATCGCGAGAGCATCGCGCGAACCGGACCGGCCACCAGCAGAATCACCGGATGACCTTGCATCTCCTGACGCTGTGCCGCGTCGATCAACGAACGTTGCAGCTTCTCAGCCATGCTTGGCTCCAGCAGAACGCCCTCTTCGGAGCCTTGTCCTGCCTTTTGAAGACTATTGAGCAATATCTGTTCCAACCTTGGCTCCAGCGTGATAACCGGCAGCTCCGACTCAGTGCCTACAATGCTTTGGACGATTGCGCGGGATACGCCAACCCGCACGGCAGCCACCAGCGCGGCGGTATCTTGACTCTTGGCGGCATTGTTGGCGATCGCCTCGGCAATACTGCGGATATCGCGAACAGGCACTTGTTCGGCCAACAGCGCTTGCAACACCTTGAGCAACTGCGACAGCGAAACCACGCCCGGCACCAGCTCCTCGGCCAGTTTCGGCGAGCTTTTGGCCAGCAATTGCATGAGTTGCTGCACTTCTTCGTGACCGATCAGCTCACTGGAATGCTTGTAGAGTATCTGGTTCAAGTGAGTAGCCACTACTGTACTGGCATCGACCACCGTATAACCGAGGGATTGCGCCTGGGCGCGCTGGCTGATTTCGATCCAGACCGCCTCCAGGCCGAAAGCCGGATCTTTGGCGGTAATGCCATTGAGCGTGCCGTAGACCTGCCCCGGGTTGATCGCCAGCTCGCGATCCGGGTAAATCTCCGCCTCGGCCAGGATCACCCCCATGAGGGTCAGGCGATAGGCACTTGGCGCCAGGTCGAGGTTGTCGCGGATATGCACCGTGGGCATCAGGAAGCCCAGATCCTGGGACAGCTTCTTGCGCACGCCCTTGATTCGCGCCAGCAACTGGCCACCCTGGTTGCGGTCCACCAGCGGAATCAGGCGATAACCCACCTCCAGGCCGATCATGTCGATCGGCGTCACGTCATCCCAGCCAAGCTCCCTGGTTTCCTGGGCCCGGGCTGGCGACGGCAGCAACTCCTGCTGGCGCTTGACCTCTTGCAGGGCGTGAACCTTGGCGACGTTCTGCTTCTTCCAGAACAGGTAAGCGCCACCGGCCGCCAGGGCCGCCATGCTCAGGAACGAGAAGTGCGGCATGCCGGGCACCAGGCCCATGACCGCCATCAAACCGGCTGCCACCGCCAGCGCCTTGGGCGAGGCGAACATCTGGCGATTGATTTGCTTGCCCATGTCTTCCGAACCGGACGCACGGGTCACCATGATTGCCGCTGCTGTCGATAACAACAGTGATGGCAATTGCGCCACCAAACCGTCACCGATGGTCAGCAGCGCATACACCTTGCCGGCGTCGCCGAAGGTCATGCCGTGCTGGAAGATACCGACCGCCATGCCGCCGATCAGGTTGATGAACAGGATCAACAGACCGGCGATGGCGTCACCGCGGACGAATTTGCTGGCACCGTCCATGGAACCGTAGAACTCGGCTTCCTGGGCCACTTCCGAACGACGGGCCTTGGCCTGGGCCTGATCGATCAGGCCGGCGTTGAGGTCGGCGTCGATCGCCATTTGCTTGCCGGGCATCGCATCGAGGGTGAAACGCGCGCTCACCTCGGAAATCCGCCCCGCGCCCTTGGTCACCACGACGAAGTTGATGATCATCAAAATCGCAAAGACCACGATACCGACCACGTAGTTACCGCCGATCACCACCTCGCCGAAGGCCTGGATCACCTTGCCGGCGGCGGCATGACCGTCCTGACCGTGGAGCATCACCACCCGCGTGGAGGCCACGTTCAACGCCAGGCGAAGTAACGTTGCCACCAGCAGAATGGTCGGAAACACCGCGAAATCCAGCGGTCGCAGAGCGTAGACGCACACCAGCAGCACGACGATGGACAGGGCAATGTTGAAGGTGAAGAACACGTCCAGCAGGAACGGCGGCACCGGCAACATCATCATCGCCAGCATGACCAGCAGCAACAGCGGCACGCCCAGATTGCCTCGACTGAGGTCGGCAACGTTTGTGCGGGCACTGTTGATTAACTGAGAGCGATCCACCGGTTTTCCCCGTTCCTTTAAAGCAAACTTTTGACGCCTGAAGCGGGCGCAGGGCGGCTACTGCAAGAAGCTTTCCAACTTTTGCAAAGGGAGAAATAGAGCGATTTTTCAGGAGGATATGAGTTGCCTGGACTGACGTCATCGCGGGCAAGCCACGCTCCCACAAGTTATCGCCGAACCTGTGGGAGCGGGCTTGCCCGCGAAGGGGCCATCAGCGACAGCGCGAAACTCAAGAATCGCGGCGCAAATCCGGCGGAATAGGCAAATCATCCTTCAGCGGATCAGGCCGCTTGCCCTTGCCCGCCCGGTACTGTCGAATCTGGTAGACGTAAGCCAACACCTGCGCCACCGCCAGATACAACCCACCCGGGATCTCCTGCTCAAGCTCCGTCGAGTAGTAAATCGATCGCGCCAGCGCCGGAGACTCCAGCAACAGAATCTCGTTGGCCGCCGCGATCTCACGGATCTTCAGGGCCAGGAAGTCGCTCCCCTTGGCCAGCAATACCGGCGCATTACCCTTTTCCGGGTCGTACTTGAGGGCCACGGCGTAGTGCGTCGGGTTGGTGATGACCACGTCGGCGTCGGGGATCGCCGCCATCATCCGCCGCTGGGACATCTCGCGCTGCAGCTGGCGAATGCGTTGTTTGACCTCCGGCCGCCCCTCTTGATCCTTGTGTTCGTCACGCACTTCCTGCTTGGTCATTTTGAGTTTCTTGATGCTCTCCCAGAGCTGGATCGGCACATCCACGGCAGCGATGATGATCAATCCGCAAGCCATCCACAGGGAACTCCAACCGACCACTTGCACGCTGTGAATGATCGCGCGGTCCAGCGGTTCGTGAGCGATGCGCAGCAAATCGTCGATGTCCGCCGCCAACACCAGCAGCGCCACGAACAGCACGATGAAAAACTTCGCCAAAGCTTTGAGCAGTTCGGCAATGGCCTTGGTGGAGAACATGCGCTTGAGCCCGGCGCCGGGGTTCATCCGGCTGAACTTGGGCGCCATGGTGCCGGCAGAAAACAGCCAGCCGCCAAGGGAAATCGGGCCGATCAACGCGGCCAGCAGCAAGGTGATCATCACCGGTTGAATCGCCAGCAAGGCAATCTGTCCCGAGTGCAGCAAGTAGGTGCCCATCGAGCGCTGATCCAGCACCACCTCTCGCGACAGGGAAAAGTTCAGGCGCATCAGGTCCATCATTTCCTGGGCCAGCGCCCCACCGAACACCAGCAATGCCCCAGCCCCGGCGAGCATGATTGCCAGGGTATTGAGTTCCTTGGAACGGGCAATCTCACCCTTCTCACGGGCGTCCTTTTTCTTTTTCTCCGTGGGGTCTTCTGTTTTGTCCTGACCGCTTTCGCTCTCAGCCATGACTCAGCGCGCCTGTGCCAGTTCGCGTAAAAACTGCAAGGCCTCGGTGGCCAGCGGTTGATACTGATTGAGAATGTCCGCCAGCCCGACCCAGACGATAAACAGGCCGAGCACCAGGGTCAGCGGGAAGCCGATGGAGAAAATGTTCAGTTGCGGCGCCGCCCGGGTCATCACGCCAAACGCGATGTTGACCACCAGCAGCGCGGTGATCGCCGGAAGCACCAACAGCAGCGCCGCGCCAAGCACCCAAC
The DNA here is from genome assembly GCF_019956305.1 of Pseudomonas sp. BF-B-30. Classification (NCBI taxonomy): domain Bacteria; kingdom Pseudomonadati; phylum Pseudomonadota; class Gammaproteobacteria; order Pseudomonadales; family Pseudomonadaceae; genus Pseudomonas; species Pseudomonas sp. BF-B-30. The sequence goes on from NZ_JAHBDG010000023.1 coordinate 16,896, forward strand.
CCAGCTTGCCGGCCAGCTCCCAGTAATGATTGACCATCAGACCGCTGCCGACCGGCAGCGTGGTGAAGCTCTCGGTCAGCACCTCGAACACCACCAGATGGCCGTTCATCGCCAGGAACATCAGCGTCACCAGCATGGTGAAGAACTGCCCGATCACCGCCACTGACACGCCGTTGGTGGGGTCGACCATCGAGGCGAAACCCATGCCCATCTGGATCGCGACAATCTGCCCCGCCACCACGAACGCCTGAAAGAACAACTGCAAGGAGAAACCGAGGATTGCGCCGACGAGGATCTGTTCGGCAATCAGCAGCAGGCCGCTTAAATCCAGCGCATTCACTGGCGGCATCGGCGGCAGGTTGGGTGCGATGACCACGGTGATGGCAAGGGCGAAATACAGGCGGATACGTTTAGGCACCAGTGAGGTGCCGAACACCGGCATGACCATCAGCAAGGCGCCGACGCGAAACAGCGGCAACATGAACGTCGCCACCCAGGTACTGATCTGGGTGTCCGTCAGCTGCAGTAGCGACGACATGGTTTAGCCGATGACCTGCGGAATACTGCCGTACAACTGCAGGATGTACTCCATGAAAGTCTGCACCAGCCATGGCCCGGCGACGATCAGCGTCACCAGCATCACCAGCAGGCGCGGCAGGAAGCTCAGGGTCTGTTCGTTGATCTGGGTGGCGGCCTGGAACATCGCCACGATCAGGCCCACCAGCAGGCTCGGAATCACCAGCACCGCCACCATCAACGTTGTCAGCCACAGCGCTTCGCGAAAGATGTCGACCGCAACTTCCGGGGTCATGGCGAGACACCGCCGAAGCTGCTGGCCAGCGTGCCGATGATCAGCGCCCAGCCATCGACCAGCACGAACAACATGATCTTGAACGGCAGGGAAATGATCAGCGGCGACAGCATCATCATACCCATGGCCATCAACACGCTGGCCACGACCAGATCGATGATCAGGAACGGAATGAAGATCATGAAGCCGATCTGGAATGCCGTTTTCAGCTCGGAGGTCACGAAGGCCGGCACCAGGATGGTCAACGGCGCCTGATCCGGCGTCGCGATGTCAGTGCGCTTGGACAGGCGCATGAACAGTTCCAGATCGCTGGTGCGGGTCTGGGCGAGCATGAAGTTCTTGATCGGCACCTGAGCCTTGGCGACCGCATCCTGGGCCGTCAGTTTTTCCGCCAGATACGGCTGCAAGGCGTCCTGGTTCACCCGGTCGAACACCGGTGCCATGATGAACAGGGTCAGGAACAGCGCCATGCCGGTGAGGATCTGGTTCGACGGTGTCTGCTGCAGGCCCAGGGCCTGGCGCAGGATCGAGAAGACAATGATGATCCGGGTGAAACTGGTCATCAGCATGACAAACGCCGGGATAAAACTCAGCGCGGTCATGATCAGCAGAATTTGCAGGCTGACCGAGTATTCCTGCGCACCCTGCGCATTGGTGCCCAGGGTGATGGCCGGGATCGACAACGGATCGGCGGCGAATGCCAGCGGCGCGGCCAGCATCAGGGTCAGCGTCAAGGCGATGCGCAGCGCACCCATTACTTCTTATCCTTCTGATCTTTACCCAGCATCTCCAACAGGCGCTGGGCAAATTCCGGCGTCGGCTTCTCGGTACTCGGCACTTGCACCGGCTCCTTGAGCACATGCAGCGCAGTGATGTTGCCGGGGCTCAGGCCCAACAGGATCTGCTCGTTGCCGACCTGCACCAGCATCAGGCGGTCGCGAGGCCCCAGCGCGCGGGAACCGACAATCTCGATCACCTGCCCCTTGCCGGCCGGACCGGCCTGCTGGACCCGACGCAGCAACCAGGCGAGGAGGAAGATCAGCCCCAGCACCAGCAGCAAGCCGAACACCAGCTGCGTCAGTTGCCCAGCCACACCGCTGCTCACCGCCGGCGCGGCAGCCGTGGTCGCCGTAGCGACAGGCTCAGCCGCCAGCACGCTGAACGGCATCGCCAATACAAACCCGAGAACCCTTTTCACTCAGCGCAGCTTCTTGATGCGTTCGCTTGGGCTGATCACGTCCGTCAGGCGGATGCCGAACTTCTCGTTGACCACCACCACTTCGCCGTGGGCGATAAGCGTGCCATTGACCAGCACGTCCAGCGGCTCGCCGGCCAGGCGATCAAGCTCGATCACCGAACCCTGGTTCAGTTGCAGCAGGTTGCGGATGTTGATCTCAGTGCTGCCCACTTCCATGGAAATCGACACCGGGATATCGAGGATCACGTCCAGGTTCGGGCCTTCGAGGCTTACCGGATCGTTGTTTTTCGGCACACTGCCGAACTCTTCCATTGGCAGGCGGTTGGACGCGGAACTGCCGGCGTCGGCGGCCAGCAAGGCATCGATATCGGCCTGCCCGGCATCACCGGTTTCTTCCAGGGCTGCTGCCCACTCATCGGCCAGAGCCTGGTCGTCTTGCGTGTTCATTTGTCAGTGTCCTCGGCGAGCAAAAAATCAGAATTCGTTTAATCGCGATTGGGTACGAGCGCCGGTCAACGGCGCTCGATCGGCTCGATCACTTGCAACGCCAGATTGCCCTTGTGCGAGCCCATCTTGACCTTGAAGGCCGGCACGCCGTTGGCGCGCATGATCATTTCTTCCGGCATGTCGACCGGGATCACATCCCCCGGCTGCATGTGCAGGATGTCGCGCAGGCGCAACTGACGACGAGCCACCGTCGCACCGATCGGCACGTCGACGTCCAGCACGTCCTGGCGCAGGGCGTTGACCCAGCGCTCGTCCTGATCGTCGAGGTCCGACTGGAAGCCGGCATCGAGCATTTCGCGCACCGGCTCGATCATCGAGTACGGCATGGTCACGTGCAGGTCGCCGCCACCGCCATCGAGTTCGATGTGGAAGGTCGACACCACAATGGCCTCGCTCGGGCCGACGATGTTGGCCATGGCCGGGTTCACTTCCGAGTTGATGTACTCGAAGTTGACTTCCATGATCGCCTGCCAGGCTTCCTTCAAATCGACGAACGCCTGCTCCAGCACCATGCGTACCACGCGAAGTTCGGTCGGCGTGAATTCACGCCCTTCGATCTTGGCGTGGCGGCCGTCGCCGCCGAAGAAGTTGTCCACCAGCTTGAACACCAGTTTGGCGTCGAGGATGAACAGCGCGGTGCCGCGCAGGGGTTTGATCTTGACCAGATTGAGACTGGTCGGCACGTACAGCGAGTGCACGTATTCGCCGAACTTCATCACCTGCACGCCGCCGACCGCCACGTCTGCCGAGCGACGCAGCATGTTGAACATGCTGATGCGGGTATAACGGGCGAAACGCTCGTTGATCATTTCCAGGGTCGGCATGCGTCCACGGACGATGCGATCCTGGCTGGTCAGGTCATAGCTTTTGACGGTGCCGGGTTCGGCAGCGTTATCGGTCTGTACCAGACCATCGTCGACGCCATGCAACAGCGCGTCGATCTCATCCTGGGACAGCAGGTCCTGCACGGCCATGTCGTGTTCCTACTGCAGTACGAAATTAGTGAAAAGCAACTGTTCGATCACCACTTTGCCGAGCTCTTTCTGCGCCACTTCCTGGACACTGGCGGTAGCTTTCTGCCGCAGCATTTCCTGGCCGACCGGCGAGGCGAGGGTCGCGAAGTCCTGCCCGGAGAACAGCATGACCAGGTTGTTGCGGATCACCGGCATGTGGACCTTGAGTGCTTCCAGATCCGCCTGGTTGCGCGCGAGCATGGTGATGCTCACTTGCATGTAGCGCTGGCGACCGTTCTGGTTGAAGTTGGCCACGAAAGCCGGCGCCATCGACTCGAAAATCGCTGGCTGCTTGCCGACAGGAGCGGTTTGCTCCACTGCGGCGGCAGGCTTGCTCTGAGCGCTGTGCATGAAGTACCAGGTCGCCCCCACGGACACACCGATCGCCAGCAGCAGGGCCACCACGATCACGATAATCAGCTTGAGTTTGCCTTTGGTTGCGGGGTCTTTTACTGCTGCGTCGCTCTTCGCCATGCCAATAATCCGTCACTAATCGGGTTTTCACAGTCGCACGGCAAGGCAAGAGCAAGTGTTATGCCAGAACGGTTGGGAGGGAGATGGGTGGACAGACGCCTTTTTGAAGAACGCCGCCAAACAAATGTGGGAGCGGGCTTGCTCGCGAATGCGTTGTGACAGTCAACATTAATGTTGAATGTTAAACCGTATTCGCGAGCAAGCCCGCTCCCACAGGGTTTGTGTCTGATCAGGCGTAGTAGTCGACGGCGCTGGAGCCGATCACACTGGTAGCCGTTGCGGCAACTTCTGTGATGCTCGGGGCTATTTCGTCATCCATGGTTTCAAGACGACCACCACTGGCGCTCGCTCGCCCGCTCTGGCTCTGCTGAGCCTGCTCCTGCTGCGAACCCCGAGACTGGTCCGAAACGTTGACATCGACCTGCCCCATGCCCTGCTGCGCGAACATGTCGCGCAAGCGATGGACCTGCCCATCCAGCGCCTCACGGACGCCCGGATGCGCACTCATGAACGTGACCTGGGTCTGCTGATCGGGAACCATGTTCACCCGAATGTCCAGACGCCCGAGTTCAGCGGGCTGCAACTGGATGTCCGCCGCCTTGAGATTGGCGCTGGACAGGTACATGACCCGGTTCACCACCTCTTCGGTCCACCCGCTCTGGTGCATGGCGACCGGCTGGTTCACCGGCAAGGCATTGGCTGTCTTCGGTGTGGCCGCCTGGGTCAGCGCTGCCAGACGGTTGGCGAAATCATCGACACGGGTGTCGCTGCTGGCGGACTTGAGGTCCTTCAGGCCGTCATCGATCAAGCCGCTGAAAGCCTTGTCGCCCCCCTGACCGGTGCCGCTGTTGTCGCCCTGAACCTCCAGCATGGTCGCCATGCCGGCGGCAAAGTTTTGCGCCGACGTCAGCTCACCGTCAGCCTGGGCTTGCGCTTGTGTCGGTGCAGCCTTGGGCTGCGCCTGGCTGGAAGCCGATACGTGACCGCCCTGCTCCATCGCCAGGCGCACCGCTGGCAATGCGTCGAGCGGATCGGTCGAGGGATCGAAATCGCCGTCGGCAGTGGCCAGCGCTGGAGCGAGTGCAGCCGTAGCCGTAGCCGTAGCCGCGGACGCAACCGGCGCATCAACGACAGGTTGCACTGTGTCGACTACGCAAGAGGCTACCGGTGCCAGTACAACGGGATCTATCGGTGTGGCATCGACGACCGGAGCCGGGTCGGCATCTGACGCATCATCGCCAACGGTCTTGTCATCAGCCGGCACCGAATTGTCGACAGGCAAGGATTTGCCGCCATCGGCAACCACCGGTTCCTCGGCGGCAGACTTGTCGTCATCAGCGTCGTTCCTTCCGGCAACATCGCTGGTTTTGTCGCGACCGGGCTTGACCGAGGTATCGGCCAATGCATTGGGCTTGCTCTGGGCCTGGCTGGCGTAGACATGAGCGAAGCTTGCGGCCTTGCCCCCGGGCTTGGCGGTCTGCGTCGGAGGATTGGCGGAGCCAGCTTGAGTCTTGGCCTGCCTGGAGGCCTGAAGCAGAATATCGGGGGTAACGGGCATGAAACGGTCTCCGCTGCACGGGGCTCGTAAGTACAGTTGGATGAGTTGACTGCAAAGGTCGAGCCAGTTTCACTCGAAGAGGACCAAATGCAGCGTGTGCTCAGATTTTCGCCGGGCAACGCTGTCGTTCAGCTTCGTACAGAGGCCGGATACCGGCGAACTCGCGATCGATTTCGCCGACCAGTTCCTGAACGGCGGTGCATGGCAAACTTCTGGCCTGCAGCTCAAGTTGATGGCACAGCTCGGTCAGCCTCAGGGCGCCCATATTGCTGCTGCTGCCCTTGAAGCTATGGGCGGTTTCAACCAGCAGTGCAGCACTGTCAGCCGTTCTCAAGACTTTCAGGCGCTCTTCGGAGTCCGCAAGAAAGATATCCAGCAGATCCGGATAGCCCTCTTCCATCACTTCCTGCAATGCGCTCAGCACGTCGCGATCCACATGTGTGTCGTCCACTTGCTCACTCCTTGATCAAGAATGCGCGGATTATGCCAGAGCCTCCCAGATAAACTCCACGCGTGCACTTCGACCATTGTCGCTCCAGCGGGCATTACGCCCCAACTGGCGGATCAGACTGACCCCACGCCCCGACAGGCGGACGTCTTCCAACGGTCTTGCCATCACCCGCTCGACATCGAAACCCTTGCCGCTGTCTTCGATGTGAATGGTCAGGCAACCGCCATCGTCCGTTGGCGTCACCTGCAAATGTAACCGTACATAGCCATCCAGCAGCTCGTCCAGCCGGGTATTGCGCTCTTGATAATATCGCGCAAAACCCGAGGCATCGCGCTTGAGACTCGAATCCAGCCCCAGCACGCCATGCTCCAGCGCATTGGAGTAGAGCTCCGCCAGCACGCTATAGAGCGCACCGCTCTGAGCCCGAAGACCATGGACCTCAAGCAACAACTGCAACAGATAGGGTAACGGATTGAAGCGCTTGAGCGTGGCGGCGCGAAACTCGAAACTTACCGACCAGTCCAGCGGGCAGGACTGGCCGCTGTCGGAGTAGACCAACGCCGGCGGAGTGATTTGCGTCGACTCCAGCAGGCTGACTTCGACCATGCTGACATCGTCACGCGCCTCACCGCCGAAATGACGCAGCGCCTGCTCGATCTCTTCGAACAGCACATCCGGATGCCGATTGGCGGCAAACACCTGCTGCAATCGCTGCACGCCAAACAGTTGATCATTGGCGTCGCAGGTATCGATCACCCCATCGGACAGCAGAAACACCCGATCCCCGAGAGCCATGGGATACACGTCGGTACGCTCATCGAAGGATTCCGGGCTCAGCACACCCAAAGGCAGGTTCCGCGCCGGCAGAGGCGTTCGCTCGCCACTGGCAACGCGATGCAGGTAACCGTCCGGCATGCCGCCATTCCAGACTTCCACCGAACGACGCTGAAAACTCAGGCACAGCAACGTGGCACAGCAGAACATGTCCACCGGCAGGATGCGCTTGAGCTTGGCATTCATCTCGCGCAGGGTTTCCGCCAGGCCATAGCCCTTGGCGGTCATGCCGTAGAAGACTTCGGCCAAGGGCATCGCACCCACTGCCGCCGGCAAACCGTGGCCGGTGAAGTCGCCCAGCAGCACGTGCATGTCTCCGGCCGGGGTGAACGCGGCCAGCAACAGGTCGCCATTGAACAGCGCATAGGGCGATTGCAGATAACGGATATTCGGAGCGGCATTCAGGCAGCCGGAGTGCGCCACCTTATCGAAAACGGCCTTGGCCACACGCTGTTCGTTGAGCAGGTAGTCGTGGTGCCGGGCGATCTGGTCACGCTGTTGCAGCACGGTGTCCTGCAAGCGCCGCAAGCGATCCATCGCCTTGATCTTGGCAGCGAGAATCACCTGGTTGTAGGGCTTGGCCAGAAAGTCGTCACCGCCGACTTCCAGGCAACGGGCCAGGGCTTCGCTTTCGGACAACGACGTGAGGAAGATGATCGGCACCAGGGTTTCCCCGGCCAGAGCCTTGATCTGCCGGGCCGCCTCGAAGCCGTCCATGACCGGCATCATCGCATCCATCAACACCAGGTGCGGTGATTGCTGGCGAAACACCTCGACCGCTTCGGCACCATTGGCCGCCGTCAGCACTTCGTGCCCCTGGCGGCGCAGAATGCTCGACAACAGCAGGCGATCGGCGGCGCTGTCCTCGGCAATCAGGATCGTCAGCGGCTCCAGTGGCTGCATGGCAATCAACTGATGTCGAACAGCTTGTCGAAGTTGGAGATGGCGAGGATCTTGCGCACATCGGTACTGCTGTTGACGACACGGATATCGGATTCGTCGCCACCGGCGTGATCACGCAGCAAAAGCAACATGCCCAGGGCAGAGCTATCGAGGTAAGTGGCGTCTTTCAGGTCGACCACAACCGCCGATATCTCTTTATTTTCGTAGGACTGACGAAATTCCTGATGCTTGGCGAAATCGAATCGTCCCTTGACCGATATCGTCAGTTTTTGCCCATCCGGAGAGACTTCTGTAACGACTGACATTTCATGGCTTCCTTGTCATTGGTAAACCCGCTTGCACAAGGTTTAGCATTTGGTAGAGGTTGGAGCAAGGCGGTAGGTTGTGGTGACTGTCGAATCGTTATCGCTGTAAGCCTGACATCCCCGTGCGCTCACAGGTTCATCGCGAGCGAGCTCGCTCCTACAGGTGATCCTGCCGTGGCAGGCGCTGGGACAATTCATCCAACAGTTTCTGTTCGCGCCGGTCTTCAAGCGCCCGCGCCTCATCGGCATAGCGCTGAACCAGCTTGCGCAAGCCTTCGACCCGGGCAAACGCCTGCTGCCAGGTGTCCCGGGCCTTGTTCAGGTTGTTCTGATGCCAGGCCAGGCTTTGCCGCTGCTGGTCGATGGCCGTGCCCAGTTGCGCGAGAAAGCCCTGATAGCCCAGCAACCATTGGCCCGAGACGCCGCCGCTGCCGCGCACGATCCATTGCTCCTGATAGTCGAGACGGAAGGCTTCGAGGTCGGCGAGTTTGCTTTCGGCCAAACGCACTTGCCCCTGAAAGTGCCCCAGGCGCTGGACTGCGGTTTTCTCGGCCTTTTCGGCCATTTCCACCACGGGGGCCAGGCGCCCTGCCCGAGTCTGGGCCATGGCCGGTTAGCCGCCCGCCGCGGGCGCGAAGATCGACGCGAGGTAAGCTTCGCTTTCGCCCAGGCTGATGCTGTCGTTGAGCCCCTGGCGCAGGTATTTGACCAGCTGCGGCTGCAAGGAAATCGCCAGGTCGGTCTCGCGGTCGCCGCCAGCGACGTAGGCGCCGACGCTGATCAGGTCGCGACTCTGCTGATAGCGCGACCACAATTGTTTGAAATACTGCGCTCGCATCATGTGCTCCGGCGACACCACCGCCGGCATCACCCGGCTGATGGATGCCTCGATATCAATGGCCGGGTAATGACCTTCCTCGGCCAGTCGCCGGGACAGCACGATGTGCCCGTCGAGCACGCCCCGCGCCGAGTCGGCAATCGGGTCCTGCTGGTCATCGCCTTCGGACAGCACGGTGTAGAACGCGGTGATCGAACCACCGCCCTTCTCGGCATTACCGGCCCGCTCTACCAGCTTCGGCAACTTGGCGAACACCGACGGCGGATAGCCTTTGGTCGCCGGCGGCTCACCGATGGCCAGAGCGATTTCCCGCTGGGCCTGGGCGAAACGGGTCAGCGAATCCATCAGCAACAAGACGTTCTTGCCCTTGTCGCGGAAATATTCGGCGATGCGCGTGCAGTACATGGCGGCGCGCAGTCGCATCAGCGGCGCATCGTCCGCCGGGGACGCCACCACTACCGAACGCTTGAGCCCTTCTTCACCGAGGATGTGCTCGATGAATTCTTTAACTTCACGCCCCCGCTCACCGATCAGCCCGACGACGATAATGTCGGCCTCGGTAAAGCGCGTCATCATCCCCAACAGCACGGATTTACCGACACCGGTACCGGCGAACAGGCCGAGCCGCTGGCCGCGTCCGACCGTCAACATGCCATTGATGCAACGGATGCCCACGTCCAGCGGTTCACTGATCGGTTCGCGCTTGAGCGGGTTGATGGTCGGGCCGTCCATTGGCACCCAGTCTTCGGCCTTCATCCCGCCCTTGCCGTCCAGCGCACGACCGGCGCCATCCAGCACCCGCCCGAGCATGCTCATGCCCATGGGCAAGCGACCGGTATCGGCCAAGGGCACCACTCGGGCACCGGGCGCAATGCCGGCGACACTGCCGACTGGCATCAGGAAGACTTTACTGCCGGAGAAGCCCATCACTTCGGCTTCAACCTGCATCGGGTGATAGCTGTCGTCGTTGATGACCATGCAGCGGCTGCCCATGGCGGCGCGCAGGCCTTCGGCTTCGAGGGTCAGGCCGACCATGCGCAGCAAGCGGCCTTCGAGGATCGGTGCGCCCTCCAGTCCCGTGGCCTCGGCATAGCTGCCCAGGCGCTTGGCGAAACTGGTGCGTTCAAGGCGCATCGGGAACATCCTGAGCCGGCGCGACCGCAGGCTTACCTTCGATCGGCAGTTCAAGGCTCAGGTCCGGCGCGGCCGGGTGCAAGGCCTGCTCGTGCAACTGATCGAACAGCTTGTCCATCACCCGCGCGACACGGGTTTCGACCGTGGCGTCGATGCGGCTGTGCTCTGTCTCGACCCGGCAACCGCCAGGCAACAGCGCTTCGTCCTCGACGATGCGCCACGTTTCCTCATGACGCTCGCGCAGGGCTTTGACCTGTGCGAAGTCCTGCGGATTGATGTACAGCCGCACATTGCCCACGCCCAACGGCAGGAGCTTGAGGGCTTCGCGCATGACGTGTTCGATCTGCGTCGAGTCGATGGCCAGTTCGCGCTGGATCACCTGTCTGGTGATGTGCTGCACGAGGTCGACCAGGGACTTTTCAATCTCGGTGTCCTGTTCGGCAATGGGCTCGAACAGGTGCGTCATCAGCTGCTCCAACGCCGCAATCTTGGCGGTCAGGGCCATTTCGGCTTCCTGGCGGACCTTGAGCGTGGTGCTGTGGAAACCTTCCTTCTCACCCACCGCGAAGCCTTCGTTATAGGCTTCCTGGCGAATGCTTTCGAGTTCTTCGAGGGTCAGTGGCTGGACTTCCTCCAGCGGCACTTCCTCCATTTCCGGCGGTTCGGGTTCAGGCTCAGGTTCCGGCTCGGGTTCCGGCGGGTCGAAACTGGGCAGCGCCCAGGTATCGAAGCCACTGACATCCCTGGCCCGGATCAGGTCAGTGGGTGCATCATCATTCTTGACCATGGTGTTAGATCATTTCCTCGCCGCCCTTGCCGCCGAGAACGATTTCCCCGGCTTCGGCCATACGGCGGGCGATGGTGAGGATTTCCTTCTGCGCGGTTTCCACGTCGCTGACGCGTACCGGGCCCTTGGCTTCCAGGTCGTCGCGCAACAGTTCGGCCGCACGCTTGGACATGTTCTTGAAGATCTTCTCCTTGACGCCTTCGTCCGACCCCTTGAGGGCCAGCACCAGCACATCGGAGGACACCTCGCGCAGCAGCGCCTGAATCCCGCGGTCGTCGACATCGGCCAGGTTGTTGAACACGAACATGAGGTCTTCGATCTGACCGGACAGGTCTTCGTCGACTTCGCGGATCGAGTCCATGAGCTGGCCTTCGATCGAGCTGTCGAGGAAGTTCATGATGTCCGCAGCACGCTTGATACCACCCAGGTTGGTGCGCGAGGCATTCGAGTTGCCGGAGAACTGCTTCTCGAGAATCTGGTTGAGTTCTTTCAGGGCCGCTGGCTGTACGGTGTTCAGCGAGGAAACCCGCAGGATGATGTCCAGTCGCGCCTTGTGGTCGAAGTTACCGAGCACTTCACCGGCCTGGTCCGGATCGAGATACGCCACCACGATCGCCTGGATCTGCGGGTGCTCGTAACGGATCACGTCGGCGACGGCGCGCGGTTCCATCCACTTCAGGCTGTCGAGGCCGCTGGTGTTGCCACCGAGCAGGATGCGGTCGATCAGGCCGTTGGCCTTGTCTTCGCCCAGGGCCTGGGTGAGCATCTTGCGCACATAGTCGTCGGAGCCGACGCCCAGGCTGGTCTGGTCGCCGACGATATCGACGAACTCGCTCATCACCTGTTCGACCTGCTCGCGGTGCACATTACCCATCTGGGCCATGGCCACACCCACGCGCTGAACCTCTTTGGGGCCCATGTGGCGCAGCACCTGGGCAGCGTCGGTGGACCCCAGGGACAGCAACAGGATTGCGGCTTTGTCGACCTTGGACAGTTTGGCGGCAACGGCTCGGTTATCACTCATCTGCGTTAATCCACTCTTTCACGACCTGGGCCACACGACCCGGGTCTTCTGCCACCAGACTCTTGATTGCGTTCAACTGAGCGTCATAGCCTTCGCTCGGGCTCGGCAACAGGATGCTGGTCGGGCCACCGAGGCTGACACGGTCGTTGGCCAGTTCGCCATCCAGACCGCCCATGCCACCCAACTCGACGTCGCTGCCGATACCGGCCAGCTGCTTGCCCTTGCCACCACCGGTGATGTTGTTGAGCACCGGACGCAGCACACCGAACACCAGCACCAGAATGAACAGCACACCCAGCACTTGCTTGACGATGTCCCAGAACCACGGCTGGGAGTAGAACGGAACTTCGGCAATCACTTCACCGCGCTCGGCGGAGAACGGCATGTTGATCACGCTGACGCTGTCACCACGGCTGGCATCGAAGCCGACCGAGTCCTGAACCAGACGCGTGAAGCGCGCAAGTTCATCGGCGCTCCATGGCGCACGGGTGGTTTCGCCGTTGGCCGGGTTGATCTTGACCTGATCATCGACCACCACCGACACCGACAGGCGATTCAACCGGCCCTGTTGCTGCCTGGTGTGGCTGATGGATCGGTCGAGTTCGAAGTTCTTGGTCGATTGTTGACGCTTGTCCGCCGGGTACGGAGCGAGCATCGGCTGGCCGGTGGCCGGGTCCATGATTTGCTGGCCATTGGCATCAACCAGCGGCTGGCCCGGCTGCACCATGCCGGCTGCCCCCGGAGTGCCGCCGGTGGTTTGCGGTGCGGAGGCCGGCGCTGGAGGCTGGTTGCTCAAGGCACCCGGCACACCTTGCGGGCCATTGCTGGCGGTACGTTGTTCGTTGACCGACTGCTCGCTGCGCAACGCCGGTTGATCCGGGTTGAATTGCTCGGAAGTCGATTCGACCGCACTGAAATCCACGTCGGCCGAGACTTCGGCCTTGTAACGGTCGTTGCCCAGCACTGGCTGCAGGATGTTGTGCACGCGCTGAGTGAGCATGCTTTCCATGCGACGGCTGTAGTCGAACTGCTTGCCAGCCATGGTCAGTTCGGAGTTTTCCGCCTGATCGGAGAGCAGGTTGCCCTTCTGGTCGACCACGGTGATCTGCGATTTGCTGAGTTCGGGAACGCTGGTCGCTACCAGATTGATGATGGCCACGACCTGGCCTGGCTCGAGGGAGCGACCGGAATAGAGTTCAACCAGAACCGAAGCGCTCGGCTTGCGCTCGTCGCGCACGAACACCGAACTTTTCGGGATCGCCAGGTGCACACGAGCACCCTTGACGTTGTTGAGGCTGGAAATGGTGCGGGCCAGTTCGCCTTCGAGGCCGCGACGGTAGCGGGTCGCTTCCATGAACTGGCTGGTGCCAAGCCCCTGCTCCTTGTCGAGAATTTCAAAACCGATGTTGCCGTCGCTGGGAGTGACACCAGCGGCCGCGAGCTTGAGCCGCGCTCGGGACAGGTCATCGGCCTTGACCAGCAAGGCACCGGAATTGGGTTCGACGGTGTACGGGATATCGGCGGAGGCCAGGCTATCCATGACCTGCTTGGCGTCCATGCCGGCAAGGCTGCCGTACAGAGGCCGGTAGTCCGGTTGCTGGGACCACAACACCACGGCAAAACCAATCGCCACGCTCGCCGCCAGGCCGACCAACAGGCCCACCTGACGCAACATGGTCATCTCGGAGAGGTTTTCCAGGAAGGACAACCCGAACAACGGCGGTTTGCCGTCTATTGGAGTGGCCTTGGCCGGAACGTTATCGGCGACTGCTTCTGCCATGACTCAATCTCGTCCTTTAAACCGGCATCTGCATGATGTCTTGGTAGGCCTGAACCAGTTTGTTGCGCACCTGGGTCAATGCCTGGAAGGACACGCTGGCTTTCTGCGATGAGATCATCACGTCTGTAAGATCGACGCCACTTTTGCCGATTTCGAACGCACTGGCCAACTGCGTGGAAGCCTGTTGGGTGTCGTTCACTTTATTGACGGCCTGACCGAGCATGTCGGAAAAGCTGCTGCCCGACACTTCAGGAACGGCAGTCGATTTCGGCGCAGACATGGCATCCATTTGCATGGCGCGCATATCCAGCATCAACCGATTGAATTCAATACCTTGGCTCATGGTTTCTCTCTTTGACGACCCGCAATTTTTTGACACTCACTCAGCGGGTCATGAGGTGTTAGCAACAAGGGTGCCAGCTCCATGGCCTTGTTTCACAAAAGCCCGTCCCGAGCTTCATTCCGTTCTATGTAGGAGCGAGCCCTGCTCGCGATGGCCGTTAACGATGACGCGGGATTGCAGGAAAAACGCGGCGCTCTTGAGTCCATCGCGAGCAGAGCTCGCTCCTACAGGAACAGGCCCAGGTATTGGAACCAGGGATCAGGTGGCGAACAGATAGGCTTCCACATCCATACCGGCATCGCGCATTTGCGCCAGCTTGTAGCGCAGGGTCCGCGGGCTGATACCCAGGCGCTCGGCCGCCTCTTTGCGACGACCGCGTTCGGCGCGCAGGGTATCGATGATCATCTGAAATTCTCGGCGACGCAGATCATCGCCCAGCGCACCGGCCGACTCGGCCTCGACTTCCACAGGACGCACCGGCGCCTGCGCCAACGCTGGCAGTGGCGCACAAGCCACCGGCCCGGCCAGGCAGAAATCCTGCGGCTGGATCAAGCCACCCTGCTGCAGAATCAACGCACGCTGAATCGCGTTGTCCAGCTCACGCACGTTACCCGGCCACGGATAAGCGATCAGGCACGCCTGGGCCTCGGGGGACAATCTGGCCGGTGAATGCTTCATTTTATTGACGTGTCTGGCCAGCAGACGCTCGGCCAGCGGCAGGATGTCGGCGGTGCGCTCGCGCAACGGACGCCAGGCCAGGGGAAACACCGACAGGCGATAGTAAAGGTCTTCGCGGAAGCGCCCCGCCGCCACCTCACCCGCCAGGTCACGATTGGTGGTGGCGACCACGCGAATGTCCAGCGTGATCGGCTTGCGCGCCCCAACCCTTTCGACCTCACGCTCTTGCAGTACGCGCAGTAGTTTGGCCTGGAGCCCCAGGGGCATTTCGGAAATTTCGTCGAGCAGAATGGTGCCGCCGTCGGCCTGCTCGAACTTGCCGGCTTGCGCGGCAATGGCACCGGTGAAGGAGCCCTTCTCGTGCCCGAACAAGGTCGCTTCGAGCATGTTGTCCGGGATCGCCGCACAGTTGATCGCAATAAATGGCTGATTGGCGCGATGAGAATGCTGATGGATGTAGCGCGCCAGCACTTCCTTGCCCGTGCCCGACTCACCCGAGATCAACACCGTGGAATCGCTGCGTGCGACCCGCGCTGCCAATTCGAGCAACTGCGCGCTCGCCGGCTCGAATGCTATCGGCCCTTCACCCTCAGCCAGGCCGAGACTGCCCAGGGCATGACGCCCCACCAGATCGAGCAACGCCTTGGGCTCGAAAGGTTTGACCAGATAGTCCACCGCACCTTGGCGCATCGCATCGACCGCACGCTCGACCGCGCCGTGAGCCGTCATCAGCAACACCGGCAATTGCGGCTGCCGCGCTCGCAACAGGCCCAGCAACTGGTGGCCGTCCATACCCGGCATGTTGACGTCGCTGATCACCAGGCTGAAGGCCTCGCCGCCGACGGCAAACAACGCCTCCTCTGCCGAACCCACCGCCTTGTAATCGTGCCCCGCGAGCAATAGCGTATCGGCCAGCGCCTCGCGCAACGCACGGTCGTCCTCGACCAGCAGAACCTTGATACCCATCTGTGTCACTCCGCTCCTTGAGCGCTGCTGAACAACGGCAGGATAACCTGCGCGCAAGTGCCGCGACCGAGTCGCGAGCGCAACTGCAATTGTCCCTGATGAGCACGCGCCACTGCCTTGACCACGGTCAGGCCAAGACCTGTGCCGGTGGCCTTGGTGGTAAAAAAGGGTTCGCCCAATCGCGCCAGAACGGCGGCATCGATACCGGAGCCACTGTCGCTGACGCACAGGCGCAGGTAATTGCCGCGGGTGTAGAGGTGAATCTTGAGGCGCAATGGACCGGCACTGGACTGAATGGCGTTCTCGATCAGATTGAGGATCGCACCGACCAGGGTGTCGCGATTGCACAGCAACTCCCCCGAATGACTGTCGCACTGCCAGCGGATCGATAGATCCTGTACGTGGGTCAGCGCCGCCGCTTGCAACGATTGCATCAACTGAGCCGGCGTCACGCGATCGGTCAGCGGCAACTCGCCCCGGGCGAAGACCAGCATGTCGCGCACCTGGTGCTCCAGCTCGTGCAGGCGCTCCTTGAGGCGCCCGGCAAAGCGCTGCTGGGTAGCGACCGGTAGCTCTTGCTCGGTCAAATGACTGGCATACAGCAACGCGGCGGACAACGGCGTGCGTATCTGATGAGCCAACGAAGCGACCATGCGCCCCAACGACGACAGCCGCTCATGTCGGGCCAGTTGATCCTGCAGGTGACGGGTTTCAGTCAGGTCGTTGAGCAACACCAGCTGGCCAGGCTCTGCGTCCAGCGAGCGCGTGGCGATCGACAGGCGCCGACCATCCTTGAGGGAGACTTCATGACCATCGTCTTCGCGCGGCGCAAAACAGCGGGCAATGACGTGGCGCCACAATTCACCTTCCAGCGGCAACCCCAGCAACTCGCACGCCGCCGGATTGGCTTCGCGCACGATGCCCTGGGCGTCAATGACGATGACTCCGCCGGGTAAGAGATCAAGGAGGTTTTGCAGGCGGTTGGCCAGGCGTTCTTTTTCCGCCAGCTCCTGCATGCGCTGGGCACTGACCACTGCCAATTCACCCTTGAGCTCGGTTACCCGGGCTTCAAGCATGCTGTAGGAATCGGTCAACTGACTGGACATCTGGTTGAACAGCGTAAATGCCTGCTCAAGGCCAAGCCGGCTCGCCAGCTCTACGGACGACGGTTGTCCCGAAGCATCAAGGACAGGAGACATCTGGGCGGCTTGGGGCATCGTGCAATCTCGCTTGGCTGACCGTCAGTGAAACGGAACGTTGCGAGGGACGTAGCAATACCCGTGCCTAAAAAAAACTTCTTATAAATGAACGAGTTGAAAAACAGGCGTCAATCATCCGCCTGCTCGTCTCCATCACGACGGCTCATGCCGTACTTGCGCATCTTTTCCACCAGCGTGGTACGACGAATACGCAGGCGCTCGGCCGCGCGCGCCACAATGCCGTTGGCATCATCCAGCGCCTGCTGGATCAGCCCCTGCTCCAGACCACCGAGATAGTCCTTCAGGTCCAGACCTTCCGGAGGCAACATGGCATTGGCGGTAAAGTCCTGGGTATGGCCGTTGATGGCCACGCGCTCTTCCAGATCGCTGCGCAGGCTGTCGACCATTTGCTCGTCTTCATCGTCGACGTAGCGGAATTTCTTCGGCAACTCGACCACGCCGATCACGCCGTATGGGTGCATGATCGCCATGCGCTCCACCAGGTTGGCCAATTCGCGGACGTTGCCCGGCCAGCCATGACGACACAGCGACATGATGGCCGCCGAGTTGAAACGGATCGAACCGCGCTTCTCGTGCTCCATGCGCGAGATCAGCTCGTTCATCAGCAGGGGAATGTCTTCGACGCGCTCACGCAGCGGCGCCATCTCGATCGGGAACACATTCAGGCGGTAGTACAAATCTTCGCGGAAGGTGCCGATCTCGATCATGCTTTCGAGATTCTTGTGGGTCGCCGCAATGATGCGCACGTCGACGCTCTGGGTCTTGTTGCTACCCACGCGCTCGAAGGTGCGCTCCTGCAACACGCGCAGCAACTTGACCTGCATCGGCAGCGGCATGTCGCCGATTTCATCGAGGAACAGAGTGCCGCCGTTGGCCAGCTCGAATCGACCGGCGCGACTGGTGATCGCCCCGGTGAAGGCGCCCTTCTCATGGCCGAACAATTCGCTTTCCAGCAACTCGGCCGGGATCGCCCCGCAGTTGACCGGCACGAACGGCGCTTCGCGGCGCTTGGAATGGTAATGCAGGTTGCGCGCAACCACTTCTTTGCCGGTGCCGGACTCACCGAGGATCAGCACACTGGCATCGGTGTCGGCGACCTGTTGCATCATCTGGCGGACGTGTTGAATCGCCCGGCTGGTGCCGACAAGACTGCGGAAAAGATTGGGCTCGCGATGACGACCGCGCTCACGGGCCTGGTCGTACATCTCGCGATAGACCTGGGCACGGTGCAGCGAATCGAGCAATTTGCTGTAGCTGGGCGGCATTTCGAGGGTCGAAAGCACTCGGCGACGCTGGTCTTCCGGCAGGTCAATGGAAGAATTTTCGCCCATCAGCAAAACCGGAAGGAACTCATCCCAGGTCGAGAGTGTCTTAAGCAAGCCCAGAAGTGCACCAGGAGCATTGACCGTCCCGATAAGGACACAGATTACTTCACGACTTGACGACAAAGAGCCGACAGCCTGCTGCCAGTCATGGCTACCGCAGGGTAAATTTTCTTCGCCGAGAAAATTCAAAATCACCGCCAGGTCGCGGCGGCGGACGCTATCGTCATCAATCAGCAGAATTTTGGTTTCACGCCACATGCAATAGCAACTTCCCTAGTCAACTCAATGCCCAAAATGCTGGGGCAAGCTAAACGCTTGCAGGCACAAATATGCCTGAAGACGACTGAAATCTGGAACAGCCACTAGTTAAGTCAAAAAACCGTGCACAGTCAAATTTATGGCGCACTTGTTTGGATTAACCGGGTTTAATTAACCAAACAGATGGTAAACCTTTGCCGCGTTCCGCGCTTGCTGGATCTGAGACATTTCTTCGACTATCGCCTGCCTCTCACCCATCGCGACCTCAAGCAACTGCTTGTAGACACCCAGCAACTCTTCAAGGTTATCGCGCAACGCCGCTTCGTCCACCGAAGGCTCACTCAAGACGTCTTCCATGCAGGAACGGCAAGCCAGGTCCAACTCACCAATGGCTTCCCAGTTACGCTCGGCCAGCGCACCTACCAGGCCTTCACGGGTTTGCTCGATTCGCTGCAATACAAGACTCATGGTGATCTCCTTAAAACTGAGGACCTGGCGCGGCAATAGCATCCCAGCCGTCCTTGACGGTGCGAAGCAAATCGGCGACTTCGTCGAGAATCGTTGGATCTGTCTTGATGTTGGCCTCGGCCAGACGCTTCATCATGTAGGCGTATAGATTGTCCAGCTCACCGACGGATTCGATCGAGTTTTCAAGGTCCAGACCTTCGCGCAAACCGCCGACAATGCCGATTGCTTTGCCGATCAGCACACCTTTACTCGGGATATCCTTGCGCTCCATGGCACCCTTGGCCTGAGCAATTCGATCCAGACCACCCTCCATCAGCATCTGTACAAGACGATGGGGACTGGCTTCGGAAGTCTGCGCCTGAGCGCCAATCTTCTGATACTGCCGAAGGGCTAACATCGGATTCATGTTTTACCTCATCAAAACGCTAGTGTTCGTATGATCCATGTATCGACCGCGCGTCAAAAAACTTTAGCCAGGGTACCGGGGCCGGGTAGCGCATGCTTCACCTGGTCTGTTTTTTTGGCGCCTCCCAAAGTAAAAAGCCCGACACACTGGAGCGTGCTGTCGGGCTTTTGCGTCAATGCGCTAGCATCACTAGGAGTTCCTTTGCTGCGCCGTCATGGCTTCAAATATCGAAGTAATGTTGCTGGCCGTAGCTTTCAGCTTGCCCACCAGAGAATCCATATCGTTGTATTTTTTGGTCAACACCGCCGTCAGTGTCGCTACCCGCCGATCGAGGGCCGCTTGCTGCTCGACCAGGTTGGCTTTGTTCTTGTTCAGATTGGTGGTGCGAGTATCAAGGATCTCCCCCGTTTGGGTGTAAGGGACAATCGCCTTGTCCATTCGCTCCAGCAAGCCACCGGTCCCGGTAAAGAACGCCTGAACCTCACCACCCAGGCTCTTGTCGCTCATTGCCGCAGTGAACTTGGTGCTATCGAAGTCCAATGCACCGGTCTTCTGATTGGTGGTGATACCCAATTGCGACAGTACGGTGAGCTTATCCCCTGCCCCGGTCTCGGTCAGCGGACCACGGATAGCCGCCAGAATGGAGCGCGGCAGCGCGTCCCCGGTCAACGCAGCAGCGACCGTTGGCTTACCATCACTGTCGAGCGTGGGCTTGGTCAGCGTGCCAATGCTGCTGACTACCGCGTTGTAAGCATCGACGAACTTCTGGATCGAGGCCTTCAAGCCGTCGGTGTTAGTCGCCACCGTCACCGTCGACGTGCCCCCCCCTCCAGCCAACAGATTGAAGCTCAAGCCCGAGACGGCGTTTTCGATGGCATTGGTTTTACTGGTCATACTCAGACCGTCGACCGAGAACTTCGCATCGGTTGCCGCATCGCCGATACGCCCGGCACCTGGTGGAGCAAGCGGATCTGAAGGATCGCCGGCCATCGCCTGATTGCCGTTGATGGTCATCACACCACTGACGGAAATTTCAGACCCCGCCCCCGTGGCCGAAGAGCCCAGCACCAGTCGCGAGCCATCTTTGTCGGTAATGATGTTGGCGTTGATGCCATCGCCCTGGAATTTGCTGTTGATCAGGTCACGGACCGATTGCAGGGTCGCACCGGCCGGGACGTCAAGGACGTAGTCCTTGTTGTTCAGCTTGATCGTCAGTGGTCCCTCTGCAACAGCGCTGCTTGTATCTGCAAAGACTTCGCTGGCGACTTTGGCCGAGGTGGCAAGGTTATCGACTTTGATAACGTAGCTACCCTTGACCGCCGAATTATTGGAGGTCGCGGTCACAACCTTGACATCGGAAGAGCTTGCAGCGAAACCCGAGAACTGCGGCGTTGTGGCACTACCGAGGTTCTTCATCGCAGTCTGAAACGCCGCCAACACCGACTTCAGGGTCCCGATGCCAGAAAGACTCGCGGTGGTGATCTTTGTCTGCCGGTCGATCTGCGTCTGCTTGGCCACCTTGTCTGAGTCGACTAGAGCCTTGACGATAGCACCGGTGTCCAGGCCGGAACCCAGCCCAGCACCCGGTAGAATTGGACTTGCCATGTGCATCTCCCTTCAGTTTGTCGCCAGCCGTTTGACTCTTACTGCGCCGCAAAGAACGGTGCAACACTTTTCATGCCAGCCTTCAGGCCTCGGCGCTGAACAACAGGCTGCTCGCATCATTCAAGCTATTGGCCAGCTTCAGGACTTCTTCATTGGGGATCTGGCGAACCACTTCTCCCGACTCGCTGGCTATTACCTTAACCACCACCTGGCCGGAGGCCTCGTCGATAGAGAACTCCAGATTACGCTTGACCGATTGCACGAACTTTTCAATTTCCTGAACAGCCGCTTTCAGCTTGCCTTGCTCGGTTTCGCTTCCTTTGCTTTGATCCTCGACATCGGCGACTGGCGTCACATTCGTTCGAGGCTTTTCCAGCGTTTTTTCCACGACAGGCGTCGCGGATTTGGCAACTGGATAAGACAAGTTCAGCTTGACGCTCATATCCATGTCCATCACCTCACTAAAGCAAAAAAACGGGAGAGCACGGCCAGCGCACTCTCCCGCCAACTTTCAACCGGCGATTACTGAAGCAGCTTCAGTACAGCGGATGGCAGTTGGTTGGCTTGTGCCAGGACAGCGGTGGACGCTTGTTGCAGAGTCTGCTGCTTGGTCATCTGAGCGGTTTCAGCGGCGAAGTCGGTATCTTGTACGCGACCCAGTGCGGCGCTGGCGTTTTCGTTGATGTTTTGCAGGTTGGAGATGGTGCTGGTCAGGCGGTTCTGAGCGGCACCCAGGTTGGAGCGCAGGGTGTTGATGGTACCCAGCGCAGTATCGATGTTATCGATCGCGGTTTTGGAGGTAGTAGCATCCGTGAGAGCATCGGCATTCACACCCAAACCAGTAGCAGTCATTGCAACGGCACCCAAATCCAGGACGATCGTGTCATCTGTAGTGGTACCAGAACCCACCTGAATGTCGAGCTTGCCGTCACCAGCGGCACCGGCCGTACCAGTCAGCAACTTGGTGCCGTTCAAGTTGGTGCTGTTTGCAATACGAGTCAGCTCGCTGGACATTGCCTGGAATTCTTTGTCCAGAGCAGTACGGTCGGCGGCAGTGTTGCTATCGTTACGAGCCTGAACACCCAGCTCACGCATACGCTGCAGAATGTTGGAGGACTCTTGCAGAGCGCCTTCAGCGGTCTGAGCCATCGAGATACCGTCGTTGGCGTTTTTGATCGCCATGGTCTGACCGCGAATCTGGCTGGTCATGCGGGTAGCGATTTGCAGACCGGCAGCGTCGTCTTTGGCGCTGTTGATTTTCAGGCCGGAAGACAGACGAGTCATCGAGGTGGACAGAGCATCGGAAGCGCGGTTCAGGTTCTTTTGAACGTTCAACGATGCAACGTTAGTGTTTACGGTTAAAGCCATGACGAATTCCTCGTTGGTTGGGTACTGCGGTTTCCGGCCCTGGCAACCGCCGGGTATGGCCTAGAGAACCTTCGTAATAGTTATCGTCGCGTTGGCAGGTTGCTTTAGGGTTTTTTGAAAATATTTTGCCATCACACTGCCACCTCCAATAAAAACAATGGGTTAACACCACCACGAATAAAAAAATGGCGCCAGGGAAACGTCGGCGGCAATGTCAAAGGTGTATTTCCGCCCATAAAATTCAGGCACAAAAAAAGCGCTCAAGGAGAAACCTTGAACGCTTTTTTGTGCCCGGGCTTAATGACTCAAGGGCGATAAATGATCGCCGACCCCCAGGACAACCCCACGCCAAATCCGCTCAATGCAACGCGTTTCCAGGCGGAGTCCAACACATGGCGTTCCAACAGCAACGGAATGCTCGACGACACGGTGTTGCCGGTCTCGACCATGTCCTTGATGAACTTCTCGGGGTCCCCCTCGAAACGCCGCGCCACCGCGTCGACAATCGCCGCACTGCCCTGATGAATGCAAAATGCGTCGATATCGTCGGCCGTCAGCCCCGAGTCATCGAGCAGTTCGTGCAAATGTGCGGGAACCTTGAGCAGCGCAAAATTGAACACCTGACGACCGTTCATGAAGAACACCCCGTCAGTAACCTTCAAGTGCGGCGCACCGGCACCGTCGGTACCGAACTTGGCCTTGCCCAGCTGCCAGGGCGCCTCTTCGCCCATCCATGTAGCGGTAGCCGCATCACCGAAGAGCATTGTGGTGTTGCGATCTTC
Source organism: Pseudomonas sp. BF-B-30 (assembly GCF_019956305.1). Lineage (NCBI taxonomy): Bacteria > Pseudomonadati > Pseudomonadota > Gammaproteobacteria > Pseudomonadales > Pseudomonadaceae > Pseudomonas > Pseudomonas sp. BF-B-30. The sequence continues at coordinate 39,932 of NZ_JAHBDG010000023.1, forward strand.
CGGATCAACGATCTTGGAATACGGATCGGCGGTCACCAGCAGGCCATTCTTCAGGCCCGCGGCTTCCATGAAGCCCTTGATCGCATAAATCCCGTAGACGTAACCGGAACACCCCAGGGATATATCGAACGCGGCAACACTGGTCGGCAGGCCGAGCTTGTCCTGAACGATGGCTGCGGTGTGTGGCAGGCCTTCCTCGTCGCCGTTCTGGGTGACGACGATCAACACGTCGATGGATTCACGTTTCAAATCGGGATTATTGGCGAATAGCGCATTGACTGCTTCGACACACAGGTCCGAAGTTTCCTGCCCGTCGTCTTTGCGCGGCAGGAAGGCCGAACCGATTTTGCCCAGGATGAACGCTTCATCCTTCTCGAATTTTGCACCTTGTGCGTAATTGTCCACGCCGGCTACAGGAACGTAGCTCGCAATGCTTTTTATGCCAATCATTACGGCTTCCCAATAATAAACAGCCCAATACTACCGCTCGTAATGATTCGAGGGGCGCCGACAAACAAAGAAAGACGTCGCCCCGAAGCGGCGACAGCGGCAGGAATTAAAGGCTATCACTGGGCTAAACAGAGACCAGGCGCCACCTCACCGATTCATAGAATACAGTGAAGATGCACGCTATGACTCACAGGTCACGCTAATTTGTGGATTCAACCGCAGAAACTGTCAGGCAGACAGCGACCATTCCTGCGGTGTACCCCGCTTAAGGGCCTTACCAGCACATCAATAAAATCGAGCGCACATCGGCCAGGTTCAAACCTTGTTGAACAGGCCCAACTGCGCGATCTTGCTGAACGCCAATTGCGACGCTTGCAACATGGTTTGCTGCAACGTCAGGCGGGTCATCACTTCTGCCGGATCGGAGTCGCGAATCGCTGACTGAGTCTGTTTATTAGCGAGGGAGATACTGGCGTTGGCTTCGGTTTGAGTGTCGAGTGCCGCGCCACGCCCGCCCACCGAACTCAGGGCACTGGAGAGTTGCTCGGTACCACTGGTCAAGTTGGCGATGCCGGCACTCAACTCGGCAGTGAAACGCTGAGCAAGGACCGGATCAGTGCTGATGGGGGCTAATAATGCCGAACGCAACTGGCTGACGGTATCCAGAATGTTCTGTGTCTGATGGTTGTTCACGGCAATCACATACTGGTCACCCGCCTGCGGTGCACCACTTAGATTGAAATCGACTCCCGACGCCGTCGCTGTCGATCCGACCAGGCTACCCGTGGAAACAGCCTTGCTATCGGCCGTGACCGGCGACGCATAAAGCTCGTAATCCGTGGCGCTGGTGAATTTGAGGATAGCGCCTCCCGCCGGAAAGCTGCCGTTGTAATCCGCTGCGTTGCTGACGGTGCTGCCGGTGACCTGTGCTGCAGACGGGTTACCAGGAGAGCGAGAGACGTTGAAGCTGTCCGGTTTGCTCGTCAGGCTGAAACTATGCCCAGCGATCACCGCATCCGGATCAGTATCACCGGCTTGCAGATTAATGCTCAAACGCAGATCAACCCCACGAAAACTGATGGATTGTGTAGTTGCGTCCTTGGAACTGAACGCGCCATTCTTACTGGCTTCAGCTGTCACATCATTGCCTGACGCGTCAGTGATCTTCAATTGCGTGCCGCTCAAGAAGTCGACCGTGTAAGGCTCGCCACTGCGAAAGCGATTATTGTAGGTCGCACTTGCGGACACCAATCCGTCAGACAGTAGTACTCGTCCATCATTGACAGCTGGCGACGTGAGGGCGGTCTGGCTCCGGCTGGTGTTGATCGCCTGCTGAAAAGCTTCCCAGCCGGTGCTGTTGGTGGCCATCAACATGGTGTCGCCAATAGGCAGGTTCAGCGTGATCTGATCACCGTTGTAGCTGTAGGTGCCGTCGGAATTGCGTGAAAACGGAACCGTATCGCCTTTGGAACCGGCGAAAATATATTTGCCGCTTTCATCCTTGGTATTCATCAAGCTCAGCAATTGTTCTTCAATTTGTCCCAGCTCAGAAGCGGTGGCTTGCCGATCCGCATCAGTATAGGCACCATTTCCTGCGCCGATCGCCAACTCGCGCGCGCGCTGCAGCACATTGCCAATGCTGGTCATCACCGATTCAGTCGTACCCAAAGTCGTCTTGATGGCAGTGGTATTGGCCGTGTACTGATCGATCATCGAAGCCTGCTGACCCAATTGCAGCAGGCGCGAAGCACCTACCGGATCATCAGCTGCAGTGTTGATGCGAACCAGACTGCTGGCCTCTTCACTGCTTTTGACCGCGTTCGCGAAATTCTTCTGATAGTTCGCAGCCGAAGACTCGTAAAACTGGGCGGTAGAAATGCGCATGGGCTACGACTCCTTAAAGACTGTTGATCAGTGTGCTGAAGATTTCCTGCGCAGCCTTGATGATCTGCGAAGAGGCGGTGTAGTACTGCTGATACTTGACCAGGTTGCCGGTTTCTTCGTCGAGGTCGACGCCCGAAAGCGAGTCACGTGCGCCCTTGGCGTTCGCCAGAATGGCGGTGGTCGCAGCACTGTCCAACTTGCCTTGGGCGGCCTTGGAGCCGACACCCTCGACCAGTTTGCCGTAAGCATCGTTCAGGGAAATGCCCTTGCTGGCCGACCCTGTGTCCACGGTTTGTTTGGTCTGCAAATTCGCCAGCGTCGTGCCGTTACGGTTGTCCAGCGTGCCTGGCTGGCTGAGCGTGACGTTGATCGCGGTGCCTTTGCCCGGGGAGCCGGCCACGGTCATATCGAAACTTACGGTGTACTGAGTCGCGGGGGCGGGCGGGATCGGCGCACCCGTGGAATCCTTGAGCGGTACGGTCAGGCTCAGGGTGTTGTTTTCACCCGGCTTGATAGTGCCGCTGCTGATGACGCCACCTTTGGCATCCAGGAACTGGTAGGTCTGGCTGGTGCCGTCGGCGGAAACATCGCCAAACACGACCTTGGTCGGCGTGGAGTTTTTCAGGCCGTTCTGCATCGCCGTGGCAGTGGCCGAGTCGTAGATATCGAATTTCGTGGTCAGGGTCGGCTGACCGCTGGCCGGAATGGTCAGCGTGCCGCTACCACCCGGAGCGATGGCCGCTCCCAAGGGGGCCGCGATGGCCAGACGCTTGGAGTCGGTCATCTCGGTCTTGATGTTGGCCGATGCATTACGTGTCGGGGTGAGCTTGAAAGTGTCGCCTTGGGCAGCCCCCCCGTTGAACGTCATCGAGAACCCGTCGATCACCGGCGCAGGTGTCGTCGTGGTGCTGAAGGTGCCCATCGGCGTGTTATCGGGCAGGCGCTGAACGGTGTAGTCGGTAGCGGTCGTGAATGTGACCTTGTAATCGTTGATGGTCAGTTTGCCCGTGTCCTCGATGCTCACATCGAAGTTACCGGAGCCAGCACTGTTGCTGGTGGAAGCGATACTGCGCTGAGACATCTGCGCGGCACTGTTGATGTTGTTGAACAGGTTCGAACCGAAATCACCGTTCTTGTCGATGCCCTGTGCCTGGATACTGTTCATCTGATCGGCGACGACCAGCGCCACACGCCCCAATTCGTTCATGGCCGGATCGAGTACTTCGCTGCGATAACGCAGCAGGCCGCCGATTTCACCACCCGTCATGATCGAGGTGATGTCGATGGTGCTCGAACCACGATTGAGCTGCAGCGACAAACGTCCCGGATCATCTTTACCCGGCACCGCCTCAAGCTTGTTGACGGTACTGCCAATCACCAGTGGCTGGCCGCTACCCAGATAGATATCAACATTTCCGTCGCGCTCGACAAACTGTGCACCGGTGAAGGTCGACAGCTGGCGCATGGTTTCGTTGCGGGCATCGAGCAGTTCATTCGGCGTACCGCCGGCGCTCGAAATCTCGCTGATTTTCTGGTTCAACTGCGCCACGGTCGTGGCCAGTTTGTTGACCTGATCGGCCATGTTCGTCAGGTTGCCGTTGATGTTCGCATTCTGCGTGTTCAACTGGCTGGACACGGAATTGAAACGATTGCTCAGGGCTTGGGCATCGCTGAGCAACAACTGGCGGGAGGCGTCGTCGCCCGGTTTGGCATTGACGTTCTGTACCGAGGCAAAAAATTTGGTCAGGGCACCATTGAGACCGGTGCCACTGTCGGACAATAAGGTATCGAGTGGCGTGACTTGCCCAAGGTACGCAGCCGAATCACTGTTGAGCGACGTCGTGGTCTGCAACTGTGCATCGAGGTAGCTGTTGTATACCCGGCGCACATCTGCCAGCGTCGTGCCGGTGCCGATGTAGACGTTGCCGTACTGAATCGACCCCTTGGTGCCCTGCACGGTTTGCTGGCGTGAGTAACCGGCGGTGTCGGCGTTGGAAATGTTATTGCCGGTAGTCATCAATGAAGATTGGCTAGCGGAGAGACCCGACATCCCGATATTGAGCAAACTCATGGTTCAGACCTTATACCTTGTGCCTATAAAGGCGTAGTTGAAACGCCCGCCGCAGCGTAGTTCTGGTAACTCGTCATCTGCTTGGCTATCTGCGAAATCTTGCTCGCGTAGTTCGGATCGGTTGCGTAACCGGCCTTCTGCAACTCGCGTACAAACTGTTCTGGGTTATCGGCCGACTTCACGACATCTTGATAGCGATTGTTGGTCTGCAGCAAAGTTACAAGGTCGTGGAAACTGTCCTTGTAGGAGTCGTAGGAGCGGAACTGCGCCGTCTCCTTGACCATCTGCCCGTTCCTGAATTCGCTGGTGATCGCCCGCGCCGAATTGCCCTGCCAACTATTGCCGGCCTTGATGCCGAACAGGTTGTGGCTGCTGCTGCCGTCCTGAGCACGCATGACCGACTTGCCCCAGCCGGTTTCCAGGGCCGCCTGCGCCACCAGGTAACGCGGATCGACACCAATGCGGGCCGCCGCTTCCTTGGCCATCGGCAACATGGTGTTGACGAACTGGTCGGCGGAACCGAAGGCTTTCTTCGCCGGCGCCAGCGGAATCTGCACCATGGCGCGACCGTAGATCTGCATGCCGCCACCGGAGGTTTGCTGCGCGTTGGCCAGCCAGTCGCCGTTATACAAAGGACCGGTGCCAGTGCTTGTCGCGCGCTCAGGCAACGGTGTCTTGTTGATCGTCGTGGCTGCGGCCGTCGCCGAAGGCACCAGCCCGGCCAACAAACGATCAGCCAGCTTCGGCGGCAATGCCAGGCGTCGCTGATTGATCAGAGCCATGTCATTGCGATGACCACCCTCGCCCGCCTCTTGCGGCGCCTGGACCGATCGCGAAGCCCACAATGGACGCTGGCCATTGACCCGCGACAGCGGCCCATTGACCGCAACCGTGCCCGCCGCCACCGGCGTTTGCACGGCGGCCTTGGCAGCCTCTTGCTTGGCCTGCGATGCAGCAGCGGCCTCGCCCGGCGCCAATGGCTTGTTCTTCGACATCTGGCGCATCAGCACGTCCGCCAGGCCGATACCACCGCCCTCGCGGGACATGGAAACGGCCAGTTGCTGGTCGTACATTTCCTGGTACTGCTTGGCCGCCGGCGTGTTCATCGGATTGTCCTGTCCCAGCGCTTCGGTTGCCGAGCGCATGGACTTGAGCATCTCACCGAGGAACAGCGATTCGAACTCCTGCGCCACCTTGCGCATGTTGCCGTCGCTGTTCTTGTCGCCGACCTTGAGCTGATTCAGACGATTGAGGTCCGAATAGGAGCCCGAATCGCTGCTGCTGACCAGACCGCTCTTGCGCATATCCACGATGGCCGTCCTCAGATCACGATCAGATCGGCTTGCAGGGCGCCGGCCTGCTTCAGCGCTTCGAGGATGGCCATCAAGTCACCCGGTGCCGCGCCAACCTGGTTCACCGCCCGCACGATCTCGTCGAGGGTGGTACCAGGGCCGAACTTGAACATCGGCTTGGCTTCCTGCTGGGCGTTGACCTTCGAACGCGGCACCACCGCCGTCGTGCCATTGGACAGAGGGCCGGGCTGACTGACGATCGGGTCTTCGGTAATGGTCACGGTCAGGCTGCCATGGGTCACTGCGGCCGGGGAAACCTTGACGTTCTGGCCGATCACGATGGTGCCGGTACGGGAGTTGATGATGACTTTCGCGACTGCCTGGCCCGGATCGACTTCGAGGTTTTCCAGGATCGACAGGTAGTCGACGCGCTGGCTCGGATCGAGCGGCGCGGTGACGCGAATCGACCCGCCGTCGATGGCCTGGGCCACGCCAGGACCGAGCATGTTGTTGATCTTGTCGACGATGCGCTTGGCGGTGGTGAAGTCGGAACGGTTGAGGTTCAGCGTCAGGCTGTTGCCCTGGTTGAAACCGCTCGGCACCGCGCGCTCCACCGATGCGCCACCGGGGATGCGACCGGCCGACGGAACGTTGACGGTAATCTTCGAGCCGTCTCGCCCTTCCGCGTCGAAACCGCCGACCACCAGGTTGCCTTGGGCCACCGCATAGACGTTGCCATCGATACCCTTGAGTGGCGTCAGCAGCAAGGTGCCGCCACGCAAACTCTTGGAGTTACCGATGGACGAAACGGTGATATCGACCTGCTGACCCGGCTTGGCGAACGCCGGCAAATCGGCACTGATCGACACCGCCGCGACGTTCTTCAACTGCACGTTGCCCGAACCCGGCGGCACCTTGATGCCGAACTGCGAGAGCATGTTGTTGAAGGTCTGCAGGGTGAACGGGGTCTGCGTCGTCTGGTCGCCGGTGCCGTTCAGCCCGACCACCAGGCCGTAGCCGATCAATTGGTTGGAACGCACGCCGGAAATGCTGGCGATGTCCTTCAGGCGCTCGGCTTGAACGTTGAACGCTGCGGACATCAGGAACGCAGCCATCATGAGACTTCTGAAATTCAACGTAGCCACCTAGAAAGGGAACAGCGGGCTGAGGAAGAAACGGTCGAACCAGCCTGGCTGACTCGCATCGGCAAACGAACCGGTGCCCGAGTAGGTGATGCGCGCATCGGCGACACGGGTCGACGGCACGGTGTTGTCGGTGGCGATGTCATCGGCGCGAACCAGGCCGGCAATCCGCACCAGCTCGTCGCCGGTGTTGAGGGTCATCCACTTCTCGCCGCGTACCGCGATAATGCCGTTGGGCAACACATCGGCAACGGTGACTGTAATCGAACCGGTCAGGGTGTTGCCCTGAGCCGCCTTGCTGTCCCCCTTGGTCGCGCGGTCACCTTCGTAGCTGGCACTCAGGCTCAGGTCGCCATCGCTGAACGGGTTGTTGGTGGTGGCGCTGCTGCCGAACAGCGAACTCAGGCCGATGTTGGCCTTGCTGTTCTTGCCAATTTGCGAGTTGGCGTTTTTGCTGGCCTGGGTCCTTTCGTTCAGGGTGATGGTGATGATGTCACCGACCCGGAACGCCTTGCGGTCGCTGTAGAGGTTCTGTTCGAAACCGGCCTGGTAGATCGAGCCATTGTTCGCGGCCGCCGGCAACGGAGTGCGCGGCAACACCGGAGCGTAGTAAGGGTCATTGGGCTTGGGCGTCGCAGGCACGCAACCTGCGAGCGCGGTGATCCCACTCAGTGCCAGAACAGATACATAGCGATTCATGACCCTACCTCACGGTGTTGCAGGCGGCCCAATGGCCGCCACATAGACTTGATTACAGATTCTGCGTTACGAACGAGAGCATCTGGTCGGCGGTGGAGATCACCTTGGAGTTCATCTCGTAGGCGCGCTGGGTGGTGATCATGTTGACCATCTCCTCAACGGTGCTGACGTTGGACGTTTCCAGGGTGTTCTGCAGCGTGGAGCCGAAACCGTTCAGGCCCGGAGTGCCGACTTGCGGCGCGCCACTGGCGGCGGTTTCCAGGAACAGGTTGTTGCCCACCGCCTGCAGGCCGGCCGGGTTGATGAAGTCGGCGGTTTGCAGGTTGCCGATCACCTGGGCAGCCGGGTTGCCGGCAACGGTGATGGACACGGTGCCGTCGCGGCCGACCGTGAAGGTCTGCGCTTCGTTCGGAATGACAATGGCCGGCTCCAGGGCAAAGCCGCTGGCGTTGACGATCTGGCCGTTGGAGTCCAGGTGGAACGTACCGTCACGGGTGTAGGACGTGGTGCCGTCCGGTTGCAGGATCTGGAAGAAACCACGGCCGTCGATGGCCATGTCCAGCGGCTGCTCGGTGGTTTGCAGGCTGCCGGCTGTGAAGTTTTTCTGGGTACCGACGATGCGCACACCGGTACCCAGTTGCAGACCCGACGGCAGTTCGCTGTCCTGGGTCGACTGGGCGCCTGGCTGGCGCTTGATCTGGTAGAGCAGGTCCTGGAACTCGGCGCGGTCACGTTTGAAACCCGTGGTCGACACGTTGGCCAGGTTGTTGGAAATGGTGGTCAGGTTGGTGTCCTGGGCGGACAGACCTGTCTTGGCAACCCATAGAGCCGGAAGCATTCGATTCTCCTCGTGCGCCTGTTTTACGGCGCGACATTCTGGTAATTAGCTGATCTGCAAGACCCGAGCCATGGCCTGGTCATCGTCTTTGGCGGTGTTCATCATCTTGATGTGCAGCTCGAACTGCTTGGCCAAGGCCAGTACCGAGGTCATCTCTTCCACGGCATTGACGTTGCTCGATTCGAGGAACCCGGACACCAGCTTGACGTTGGCATCGGCCTGCGCAGGCGCGCCGTCCTTGGTGTGGATCGAACCATCCAGGCCCTTGGTCATGTTCTTGAAGTCCGGGTTGACCAGCTTGATGCGATCGACTTCCGCCATCACCCGGGGACCTTCGCCCATCGCGCGGATGCTGATGGTGCCGTCCTCGCCGACTTCGATCTGCTGCTCCGGCGGCACGGCAATCGGCCCGCCATTGCCCATGACCGGCATGCCGTTGCCGGCGCGCAGCACACCCAGGGCGTCAACGTTCAGGCTGCCGGTGCGCACATAGCTTTCACCGCCATCGGGATTCTGTAAGGCAATCCAGCCGTTGCCTTGCACGGCAACGTCGAGGTCACGACCGGTTTCCACCAGTGAGCCCGGGGAGAAATCCGTGGCCGGGCGTTCGGACATGGCAAACGCACGCGCCGGAAAGCTGTCACCGAACACCGGCATCGAACGGGCCTGCTCCAGGTCTTTCTGGAAGCCGTTGGTGGAGATGTTCGCGAGGTTGTTGGCATGAGCCTTTTGCGCCAGTGCATTCTGGCTGGCGCCGGTCATTGCCACATAAAGGTACTTGTCCACACTCTTTCCTCTGCCTGCCGGACGTTTGCCGCCCACTGCTGTGTTGCGCAGGTTGTAGCAATTTGCAGACCAACTTGCGCGCAGCGGCTCCAACCCCCTTTAAACAAGGGGCTGGAGGCTAATCAGAAGGGAATCGAACGATGTATCGAAGACGAAAAACCGGCGCGGTTATGCCGCTTGGCGGCAATGCCGTGAAAAGCCGGCTACCAACCTTTCACGCCGCTCATGTCGGGCAATTTGTGGGCAATGCCTTTATGGCAATCGATACAGGTCGCCTGGCCACTGGCCAAGGAGGTGGAGTGCATGTTGGCGGCGCGTTTACCCTGGCGTGTGAAGTCCATGAACTCGAAGTTATGGCAGTTGCGACACTCCCGGGAATCGTTGGCCTTGAGCCGTGCCCACTCGTGTTCGGCCAGCTCCCGGCGCATGCCCAGAAACTTGTCCCGGGTACTGATAGTGCCGAACAGCTTGCCCCAGACCTCCTTGGAAGCCTGCATCTTGCGGGCGATCTTGTGCGTCCACTCGTGCGGGACGTGACAGTCCGGGCACGTGGCGCGCACGCCCGAGCGGTTGGTGTAGTGAATGGTTTCCTGCAACTCGACAAAAACGTTGTCGCGCATTTCATGGCAGGACGTGCAGAACTTCTCGGTGTTGGTCGCTTCCAGCGCGGTGTTGAACCCACCCCAGAAAATCACCCCGGCGATAAACCCGCCGAGGGTCAGGAAACCCAGGCTGTAATGCACGCTGGGCCGACGCAGCACAGCCCAATAATCCTTGAGCAAGGCAAGCAAAGATTTCATGGCCTTTCCTCAAGGTTTCGGCTGGTGGTTGATTTCGTCTTGCAAGACCTGATCGATGTTCTTGAAGCTATTGCTCACCAGTGGCTTCACATCCTTTTGCGGCACGTGACACTGGTTGCAGAAGTATCGGCGCGGCGACACCGCGGCCAATGCCTGGCCGTCGCGGTCCATGTAGTGAGTGATGCTGATCATCGGCGCCTGGGTACGCGCACTGTTGGCGCGACTGTGGCAGGTCAGGCACTTGTTGCTGTTCATGTCGATGGCATACCCGCGAATGCTGTGGGGTATGGTGGGCGGTTGATCGGGGTAATTGCGCTCACGCTTGAGGTCCTTGTTCTCGTCTTCGGCAATGGGCGGTGCCGGCAGCTCCTGGGTCAGGGTCCCGCCGACTCGCCGTCCATCCGGTGCCGGCGCATCCAGTGGGTAACCGGGTTCTGCCGCAAATGTCGCGGGCAGCCACATCAGCAGCATGACAAGCAAGGACAGCGAACGAAAATTCATGAAAGCTCTCCTTATGCCGTCTTGATCAACTCAATCCTGATCGCGCATTTCTTGTAATCGGTCTGTTTGGAGATCGGGTCCGTCGCATCAAGCGTGACTTTGTTGATCAGCTTGTTGGCATCGAAAAACGGCACGAACACCAGGCCTTGGGGCGGCTTGTTGCGCCCCCGGGTTTCAATCCGCGCACGCATCTCGCCGCGCCGACTGATCAGCTTTACTTCGCTGCCACGCCGGGCATTCAAGGCCTTGGCATCGGCCGGGTGCATGTAGACCAGCGCATCGGGGACCGCTTTATAAAGTTCTTCGACACGCTGGGTCATAGTCCCGGTGTGCCAATGCTCAAGCACCCGACCGGTGCTCAACCAGAACGGGAAGTCCGCGTCCGGGGCTTCCGCAGGAGGCTCGTAAGGCAGCGCGAAGATGATTGCCTTCTTATCGGGGTAGCCGTAGAACTGCACGCCACTGCCCTTCTCGACATACGGATCGTAACCTTCGCGGAAGCGCCAAAGCGTTTCCTTGCCTTCGACGACGGGCCAGCGCAACCCGCGCTCGGAGTGATAACGATCAAAGGGTGCCAAGTCATGACCATGTCCACGGCCGAACTGGGCATATTCTTCGAACAGGCCTTTTTGCAGGTAGAAACCGAAATCCCGGGCCTCGTCGTTCTGATAGCCTGCCGCCATTTGTTCAACAGGGAACTGATCGACCTGGCCATTCTTGAACAGCACCTCATACAGGGTCTTGCCCTTGTATTGCGGTGAGCCGTCCAACAGTTCCTGCGGCCAGACCTCGTCGGTTTTAAAGCGCTTGGAAAACTCGACCAATTGCCAAAGGTCCGACTTGGCGTCACCCGGCGCCGAGACCAGTTGATGCCAGAACTGCGTGCGCCGCTCCGCGTTGCCGTAAGCGCCCTCTTTCTCGACCCACATCGCCGTCGGCAAAATCAGATCGGCCGCCTGTGCCGAGACGGTGGGGTACACATCCGACACCACCACGAAGTTCTCGGGGTTACGCCACCCCGGCAGTACTTCCTGCATGATGTTGGGCCCGGCCTGCATGTTGTTGCTGGCCATCGTCCAATACACATTGAGCACGCCGTCCTTGAGCATGCGACTCTGCTGCACGGCATGGAACCCGACCTTTTCCTTGATGGTGCCCGCCGGGAGCTTCCAGATTTTTTCCGCGGTGGCGCGGTGCGCCGGATTGGTGACCACCAGGTCGGCCGGCAAACGATGGGAGAACGTACCCACTTCACGTGCCGTCCCGCAGGCCGAAGGCTGGCCCGTCAGGGAGAAAGGACTGTTGCCCGGCTCGCTGATTTTTCCGGTCAGCAGGTGAATGTTGTAGATCAGGTTGTTGGCCCACACCCCCCGGGTGTGCTGGTTGAAGCCCATGGTCCAGAACGAAACCACCTTGCGCTTGGGATCGGCGTACAGTTCGGCCAATGCCTTGAGGCGCTCGGCTGGCACACCGGTTTCTTTCGCGGTGCGCTCAAGGGTGTAGGGTTTTACAAAAGCGGCGAATTGCTCGAAGTCGATGTCGGTCCAGGTGTTCGCCTTGTCGGCATTTTTGGCTTTCATTTCCAGCGGATTATCGGCACGCAAACCGTAACCTATGTCATCCGTGCCTTTGGCGAACTTGGTGTGTTTGCTGACGAAGTCCTTGTTGACCGAACCGCTTTCGATGATGTGATTGGCGATGTAGTTGAGAATGAGCAGGTCAGTCTGTGGCTTGAACACCATCGGAATGTCGGCCAGTTCAAAACTGCGATGTTCGAAAGTAGAGAGCACGGCCACTTTCACATTCGGCTGGCTTAAACGGCGATCGGTGACCCGACTCCACAGAATCGGATGCATTTCCGCCATGTTCGAACCCCACAAGACGAATGCATCGGTGACTTCTATATCGTCATAACAGCCCATTGGCTCATCGATACCGAACGTGCGCATAAAGCCCATGACCGCCGAGGCCATGCAATGGCGTGCATTGGGATCGATGTTGTTCGAGCGAAACCCCGCCTTCATCAATTTGTTGGCCGCGTACCCTTCCCAGATCGTCCACTGTCCGGAACCGAACATGGCGATAGACTCCCCGCCCTTGTTCTTCAGCGCCTCCTTGTACTTCAACTCCATCACATCGAACGCCTGTTTCCAGGACACCGGGTGAAACTCGCCTTGTTTGTCATATTGCCCATTGGTCATGCGCAACAGCGGCTGAGTCAGCCGATCAACGCCGTACATGATCTTGGACAAAAAGTAGCCTTTGACGCAGTTCAACCCGCGATTGACCTCGGCTTTTACGTCGCCGTGGGTTGCAACAACCCTGTTGTCCTTAGTCGCCACCATGACACTGCAACCGGTGCCGCAAAAACGACAGGGCGCCTTGTTCCAGTCCAAGGCAACCATGTCTTGTTCGGTAATCAGGTTGCTGGCAGAGGTAAAGACCGGGAGGCCCGCAGCCGCTGCCGCGATCCCGGCAGCCTGGGCTTTGACAAACTCTCGCCGCGTCATAGGCATGTGCTTTCTCCCGTTACATCGAGAATCTCGTGATAAACCAGGGCGGCATTGAGCACGCCTGGCAAGCGATTGATCTGATCGATTCGCTGAAGAATCTGGCTTTCGTGATCGGTTTCCAGCACAACCACCAGTTTGCCGGCAGGGCTTTCCTGATGAAGTTCAACGCCCTTGAGCAAACGCAGGTTGGCTTTCACCGCCTCGAACAGGGCCGGACGGGCATGTACTACCAGACTGGCAATGTGCAGCGTCTTTCCCATGTCCCGTACTCCCCGCTGAATTAGAGATAGATGGCGATCAGTTGGGGGGGCCTGGCGGCCCGAGGAGCATTTGCAGGAACCAGACAAAAAAACCGTAACCACCGACTATCGCCACCGATAACAGTGGAAACAGAACAATGATCAGGAAATAGAAGAGGCGAGTTTCTTTGCGAACTCGCTGGGTAGAGTCATCCATTGATGGCATGGTCAGCACTCCTGCCAAACTTTGAGAGGAGCCTAGATGGCTTCCTCTATAAGTTCCATGATTCAGATCAATAGCAGAAGCTTTAGCGCTTTAAATGCGAACTGACAGCACTGGACAAATATTGACACTCGAGAAGAGTTATTATTTGAGTGAGTTTTTAACGCTCCAGTTTGCCTATTTCATATTCACGCAACTTGTTGGCAATCGTTGTGTGGGAAACACCCAGTCGCTTGCCGAGCAATCGGCTGCTGGCATGTTCCGAATAAAGCCGTTCCAGTACCGCCTTCTCGAAACGCCCGACGATCTCGTCCAACCCACCCTCCAGCGAAAAATCGCCAAGGGGCTGACGCACGCCATAATCCGGCAGACGAATATGCTCGGCCTTGACCGTGCCGCCGTCGCACAGGGAAACCGCCTGGAACAGCACGTTCTCCAGTTGCCGCACGTTACCCGGCCAATGGTAATGGCTGAGCCGCTCCATGGCCGCCGGCGCCAGCTTTGGCAACGAGCAGCCGATCTGCCGACTGGCCTGATCGAGGAAGTGCTCCACCAGCGGCGTCAAGCCGTCGAGGCATTCGCGCAACGGCGGGATGTGCAGCGACAACACATTCAAGCGGTGGTAGAGGTCCTGGCGGAACTCACCGCGAGCGCACAATTCGGACAGGTCGACCTGGGTCGCGCAGATCACTCGCACGTCGAGGTAGACCTCTTCATCACTGCCCACACGACGGAAGCAACCGTCCTGCAAAAAACGCAGCAATTTCACCTGCAAGCGCGGGCTCATTTCCCCGACGCCATCGAGAAACAACGTGCCGCCCGCCGTCAGCTCCAGCAACCCGAGCTTGCCTTCGGCCCGCGCCCCTTCAAAGGCGCCCGGGCCGTAACCGAACAGTTCCGTCTCGGCCATGGACTCCGGCAGACCGGCGCAATTGAGCGCCATCAACGGCGATTGCCCTCGAGGGCTGGCCAAGTGGCAAGCCCGCGCCAGCAACTCTTTGCCGGTGCCGGTTTCCCCTTCGATCAACAGCGGTGCATCCAATGGCGCCATGCGTCGCGCTTCGCGCACCACGGCGGCCATGACTTTCGAGCTTTGGAAGATGCTGTCGAAGCCGCGCAACTCCTGCTTGCGCACGTTGTAGATGCGCTCGCCCACCCGGTCGGCGCGGTGCAATGTCAGCACCGCACCGGCCATGGCCTCGCTGTCGTCATGCTCCGATTGCAGCGGCGCGATGTCGGCCAGGAACACATCCCCCTTGACCTTGACCCGCAGCCCATTGATCCGCGACTTGTTGGCGCGCACCAGTTCCGGCAAATCGAAATCCTCGGCGTACCGCGACAGGGGAATCCCCGGCACCTCGTCGACGCGCACCCCGAGCAACTGCGCCGCCGCACGGTTGGCCGCGACAATGGAACCGCCCATGTCGATCGACAGCACCGGAAACTCCAGCGCACCGAGCAGTGCATTGAGTTCCATGTGCCGACGCTCGCTGGGCATCAGCCCTACACGCTTGACGCCAAAGACCCCGGCAATCGCTTCGAATTTCGGACGCAAGGCCTGGAACTGAATGTTGATCAGGTTTGGGCAATGCAGGTAGATGGCATTGCCATGCTCCCCCCCCACCTCACCGCGGGCCACGTTGATCCCGTACTCCACCAACAGGTTGAGAATGTCGCGCAGGATGCCGATGCGGTTCTGGCAGTGGACTTTGATACGCATATAAAGACCCGAAAATGCAGTGATTGAGGTTGAGGTCCTGTGGGAGTGGGCTTGCTCGCGAAAGCGTCGGCATAGCCAACATTGATGTATCAGACAGACCGCTTTCGCGAGCAAGCCCGCTCCCACAGGGGTATTGCGATCGCATTTTTCTTTCGAGGCACCCAGATAGTCGTCAAGATTATGTGACAGGCAAAGCGTTTTTCAAACCAGGAAATCTCAATAGTTGCGCGACCTTGAGCAATTCGTAACGAAAACTTTACGAATGTCGAGGGATTTTCCTGCGCGCGACGCTGAGCACCTGCTGCAACAGTGCAATTCATGGGGTATTTCTAGGTCCATAGCAGTACATAACAAGAACGAAATCCCCTAGCAGGAGAGCAGTATGAAGCAGACGCAATACGTGGCTCGCGAGCCCGATGCGCAAGGTTTTATCGACTACCCCGCCGAAGAACACGCGGTGTGGAACACGCTGATCACTCGTCAACTGAAAGTGATTGAAGGGCGTGCGTGCCAGGAGTACCTGGACGGTATCGAAAAACTCGGTCTGCCCCACGACCGCATTCCTCAACTCGGCGAAATCAACAAGGTCCTCGCTGAAACCACCGGCTGGCAGGTTGCCCGGGTTCCCGCACTGATTCCCTTCCAGACCTTTTTCGAATTGCTGGCCAGCAAGCAGTTTCCGGTGGCGACCTTTATTCGTACCCGCGAAGAACTGGACTACCTGCAAGAGCCGGACATTTTCCACGAGATCTTCGGTCACTGCCCGCTGCTGACCAACCCGTGGTTCGCCGAATTCACCCACACCTACGGCAAGCTCGGCCTCAAGGCGTCCAAGGAAGAACGCGTGTACCTGGCGCGCCTGTACTGGATGACCATCGAGTTCGGCCTGCTCGACACCCCGCAAGGCCAGCGCATCTACGGCGGCGGCATCCTGTCTTCACCGAAAGAGACCGTCTACAGCCTGTCGAACGAGCCTGAACACCAAGCCTTCGACCCGCTGGAATGCATGCGCACGCCTTACCGCATCGACATCCTGCAACCCCTGTATTTCGTTCTGCCGAACCTCAAGCGCCTGTTCGACCTGGCCCACGAAGACATCATGGGCATGGTCAAGCAAGCGATGCAGATGGGTCTGCACACACCGAAATTTCCGCCAAAGGCCGCGTGAACCGCGACTTTTGCTGACAAGTGAGTCTGTCAGTCACCGTCGCTTTGGTTTAGCGTGACGGCACTGTCGACCGATATAAAAACACTCGATTACAGGAAACACACCATGTCCACTTTGAACCAAGCCCATTGCGAAGCCTGCCGCGCCGACGCCCCACAAGTCAGCGACGAAGAACTGCCGATCCTGATCAAGCAGATCCCGGACTGGAACATCGAAGTACGTGACAGCGTCATGCAGCTGGAAAAGGTCTTCCTGTTCAAGAACTTCAAGCACGCCCTGGCGTTCACCAACGCCGTCGGCGAAATCTCCGAGGCCGAAGGCCATCACCCGGGCCTGCTGACCGAGTGGGGCAAAGTGACCGTGACCTGGTGGAGCCACTCGATCAAGGGCCTGCACCGCAACGATTTCATCATGGCCGCGCGCACTGACGAAGTGGCGAAGGACGCTGAGGGGCGCAAGTAATGCATTTCGACGCCATCGGTCGAGTGCCTGGCGACCCGATTCTGGGCCTGATGGAGGCCTACGCGCAGGACCCGAACCCGCGCAAGTTCGATTTGGGCGTGGGTGTCTACAAGGACGCCCAGGGCCTGACGCCGATTCTCGAGTCGGTGAAACTTGCCGAGCAGCGCCTGGTGGATCACCAGTCCACCAAGACCTACATCGGTGGTCACGGCGAACCGGCGTTCGGCAAAGCGATCAATGAGCTGGTGCTGGGTGCCGACTCGAAGCTGATCAGCGCACAACGCGCCGGCGCCACCCAGACTCCGGGCGGCACCGGGGCTTTGCGCCTGAGCGCGGACTTTATCGCCCAGTGCCTGCCAGGGCGCGGCGTGTGGTTGAGCAACCCGACCTGGCCGATCCACGAAACGATTTTTGCGGCAGCCAAGGTCAAGGTCAGCCACTACCCGTACGTGGGCAGCGACAACCGTCTCGACATCGACGGTATGCTGGCGGCGCTCAATGAAGCGCCCAAGGGTGACGTGGTCTTGCTGCACGCCTGCTGCCACAACCCGACCGGTTTCGACCTGTCCCAGGATGACTGGCAACGGGTGCTGGACGTGGTGCGCCGTCGCGAACTGCTGCCGCTGATCGACTTCGCCTACCAAGGATTCGGCGATGGGCTGGAACAGGATGCCTGGTCGACCCGGCTGTTCGCCGCCGAGTTGCCGGAACTGCTGATCACCAGTTCCTGCTCAAAGAACTTCGGCCTCTACCGCGACCGCACCGGCGCGCTGATTGTCTGCGCGAAAACCGCCGACAAGCTGGTGGATATCCGCAGCCAACTGGCCAACATCGCCCGCAACCTGTGGTCGACGCCGCCGGATCATGGCGCTGCCGTTGTAGCGACCATCCTCGGTGATCCAGAGCTGAAACGCCTGTGGGCCGACGAAGTTGAAGCGATGCGCCTGCGTATCGCCCAACTGCGCAGCGGTTTGGTAGAAGCTCTGGAGCCTCACGGTTTGCGCGAGCGCTTTGCCCATATTGGCGTGCAACGCGGGATGTTCTCCTACACCGGCCTGTCGCCTGAGCAAGTGAAGAACCTGCGCGATCATCACAGCGTTTACATGGTCAGCTCGGGCCGGGCCAACGTGGCCGGCATTGATGCCACGCGCCTGGATTTGCTGGCCGAGGCGATTGCCAGCGTCTGCAAGTAATCCTCGGGCACTGCAATCCCCCTGTGGGAGCGAGCTTGCTCGCGATAGCGGTCTATCAGTCAACATCATCGTTGAATGACACTCCGCAATCGCGAGCAAGCTCGCTCCCACATTTGCTTCTGCGTAATTGTTACTTATCTGTCTATACAACCCCATCCGTCGAAACAAATGGATATAAAAGTCCGTTTGTCATTTTCAGTGCTGTATCCTGCCCAGGCTTTTTTAAAGCGCGGATCTACCAGATCTATCAACAGACTTAGCGAGGAGCGCAACCATGCACGAGATTCCTAATCTCCCCTTCCCAAGCCTGCACGTACCTGAGCAGACGACCACGCAGCAAGCCGGAGCCCAACAGCCCGAGCCGAAAGAAGCCACTGACAGCCGCCAGGCTGACAGAGAAGACTGAAACACCCGCCGTACAGACCGTGTGGAAAGCGCTACCATGCGCTTTCCACACTGCCTGAAACGAGAACTTTCCATGACCGATGAATTCAGCGAAGCGCAGGCCAGCGTCCTGATCGGCACCGCCGAGAAAATGATCGAGATCTGGAATCGCCTCTCTCCCGAGAAACAAGCCGCTTTGCTCGCCCGCTTCGGCACCCAGGAAAATGCGCTGGCCGCCCTGGTCACCACGCAACTGGTCGCTCCCGTCAAAGCTGAATGACACCGCCCGGTAAATAGTTTTACTTTTTCACAACCGACGACCGTCCACACCGCTATCATAAGCAGCCTATCTATCCTGCTTTACCGTGGACCTTTACCCATGCCTGAAAACCAGCGCCCCCTGGCGGTCACGCTGCAAGTCGTTTCCATCGTCCTTTTCACCTTCATTGGCTACCTGAACATCGGCATCCCCCTGGCCGTATTGCCCGGTTACGTCCACAGCGACCTGGGCTTCGGCGCGGTGATCGCGGGTCTGGTGATCAGCGTGCAATACCTGGCCACCCTGCTCAGCCGCCCCTATGCCGGGAAGATCATCGACAACAAGGGCAGCAAACTGGCTGTGATGTATGGCCTGGCCGGTTGCGGCTTGAGCGGTGTGTTCATGCTGCTCTCGGCCTGGACCCAGAGCCTGCCGACCTTGAGCCTGATCAGCCTGTTGATCGGCCGCCTGGTGCTCGGCAGCGCCGAAAGCCTGGTGGGCTCGGGCTCGATTGGCTGGGGCATCGGCCGGGTCGGTGCGGCGAACACCGCCAAGGTCATCTCCTGGAACGGTATCGCCAGCTATGGCGCACTGGCTGTCGGCGCGCCCCTGGGCGTGCTGCTCGTCCATCAACTGGGCTTGTGGAGCATGGGGGTGAGCATTGTATTGCTGGCCGTTCTCGGCCTGCTGCTGGCCTGGCCGAAAACCGCCGCACCGATCGTTGCCGGTGAGCGCCTGCCGTTCATGCATGTGCTGGGGCGAGTCTTCCCCCACGGTTGCGGCCTGGCCCTGGGCTCCATCGGCTTCGGCACCATTGCCACCTTCATCACCTTGTATTACGCCACGCAACACTGGGACAACGCGGTGCTGTGCCTAAGCCTGTTCGGCGCCAGCTTCATCGGCGCGCGCTTGCTGTTCGGCAACCTGATCAACCGCCTCGGCGGCTTTCGCGTGGCCATTGCCTGCCTGTCAGTGGAAACCCTGGGATTGCTCCTGCTGTGGCTGGCACCGGATGCCCATTGGGCACTGGCGGGTGCGGCGCTGAGCGGCTTCGGCTTTTCGCTGGTGTTTCCGGCACTGGGCGTGGAGGCGGTCAACCTGGTCCCGGCCTCCAGCCGTGGTGCAGCGGTCGGCGCCTATTCGCTGTTCATCGACTTGTCGCTGGGGATCACCGGGCCGCTGGCCGGGGCGATTGCCGCCGGGTTCGGGTTCGCTTCGATCTTCCTGTTCGCCGCCCTCGCCGCGCTCAGCGGTTTGATGCTGAGCCTATACCTGTACCGGCAGGCGCCGAAGCAACGCGAAGCGCGGGACGCCCGCTAGAAGTCGACCTTGCCGCGCCCGGCCTTGATGTTGCCGCGCTTGCTCTTGGATTCGAGGCGACGGGTCTTCGAGCCGAGGGTCGGCTTGGTCGGACGGCGCTTTTTCTCGACCTTGGTGGCGCTGAGGATCAACTCGGTCAGCCGCAACAGCGCATCGGCGCGGTTCTGCTCCTGCGTCCGGTACTGCTGGGCCTTGATGATCAACACACCGTCGCTGGTGATGCGACTGTCGCGAAGCGCCAGCAGCCGCTCCTTGTAGAACTCGGGCAAGGACGACGCCGGAATGTCGAAGCGCAGGTGCACGGCGCTGGAAACCTTGTTGACGTTCTGCCCACCCGCGCCCTGGGCTCGAATGGCCGTCAACTCGATCTCGGCATCCGGCAGTTGCACGTTGTTGGAAATCACCAGCATGGAAAAGCGTCCGTATTCAGAGTGTGCAGGATACCGCGAATGAGTGTCAGGAACGCAGCAGAACCAATGTGGGAGCGGGCTTGCTCGCGAATGCGGAGTGTCAGTCGACTTGAATGCTGACGGTTAAACCGCTTTCGCGAGCAAGCCCGCTCCCACAAAGGGATTTATGTGAACCCCGAAAACAACAAACCCGGCACTTGGCCGGGTTTGTTGTTTCTGCGACTGCGTTACTTCACTGCAGCCTGCAATGCATGTTGCGCACTGCGCTTGTTCTTGATGCCGTAGCAGACCCACATGAACACGAGCCACACCGGAATCGCGTACACCGATGTCTGGATCCCCGGAATCAACAACATCACACCAAGGATGAACAACACGAACGCCAGGCAGATGTAGTTGCCGTACGGATACCACAAGGCCTTGAACAGTGGCGTTTGTTTTGTCTTGTTCATGTGTTGGCGGAACTTGAAGTGCGAGTAGCTGATCATCGCCCAGTTGATCACCAGGGTGGCCACCACCAGCGACATCAGCAGTTCCAGCGCGCTGTGCGGAATCAGGTAGTTCAGCAGTACCGCGATCAGAGTCACGGCGGCCGAGGCCAGGATCGAGCGCACCGGCACACCGCGCTTGTCGATCTTCGCCAATGCCTTTGGCGCATCGCCTTGCTCGGCCATCCCCAGCAGCATGCGGCTGTTGCAGTAGGTGCCGCTGTTGTACACCGACAGCGCAGCGGTCAGGACCACGAAGTTGAGGATGTGCGCGGCGGTATTGCTGCCCAGCATCGAGAACACTTGCACGAACGGGCTGCCGCTATAGGAATCACCGGAAGCGTTCAGGGTGGTCAGCAAGCTGTCCCACGGCGTCAACGACAGCAGGATCACCAATGCACCGATGTAGAAAATCAGGATCCGGTAGATCACCTGGTTGATCGCTTTCGGAATCACGGTTTTCGGTTTGTCGGCTTCGGCAGCGGTGAAACCGAGCATTTCCAGGCCACCGAAGGAAAACATGATGAAAGCCATGGCCATCACCAGACCCGTGACACCGTTCGGGAAGAAGCCACCGTGGGACCACAGGTTGCTGACCGCAGCTTGCGGGCCGCCATTGCCACTGACCAGCAGGTAGCTGCCCAGAGCGATCATGCCGACGATCGCCACGACCTTGATGATCGCAAACCAGAACTCGGCCTCGCCAAAGACTTTGACGTTGGCCAGGTTGATGGCGTTGATCAGCACGAAGAAGGCAGCTGCGGAGGCCCAGGTCGGGATGTCCGGCGCCCAGTAGTGGATGTATTTGCCGACCGCGGTCAGCTCGGACATACCCACCAGAACGTACAGGATCCAGCAGTTCCAGCCCGACAGGAAGCCGGCAAAGCCGCCCCAGTACTTGTGCGCGAAGTGACTGAAGGAGCCGGCCACCGGATCTTCGACGATCATTTCACCCAGTTGGCGCATGATCATGAAGGCGATGAAGCCGCAGATGGCGTAGCCGAGGATCATCGACGGGCCGGCGGATTTCAGCACCCCGGCCGAGCCGAGGAACAAGCCGGTACCGATCGCGCCACCGAGGGCGATTAATTGAATGTGGCGATTTTTCAGGCCGCGTTTCAGCTCGCCTGATTGCGGGTTTTGTCCACTCATGAAAAGGGTCTCACGCAAGGTTTGATGATGTTCAGTAGACGTTGCTGCTCAAGAAAGGCGTTAAGCGGCACCGATCAAACCCCAGCGCAGGCACCAGGAGTTCAGCGTAATTACAACGGTCATGCGTCACCTGTTTGTTTTTATCTGTGACGAAATCGAACCCGACACGCTCGTGACGCGACGGAGTGAACAAGGCGGATAGCCCTGAGGGTTGCGCAGATGCGCAGGAGGTCACAGGTAAAACGCGGCGCATTGTACACCTGTAACCCCCTGCTGCCAGACCCGCTGGACAAGCGTGTCTATGGCCGGGATTGCCTGTGTCCGCCCCGAGAGGCTCGGGCGGCTGCAAAAAATGGATCAGATCCTTGCGGATCATCGACGGGAAAGGCAGGAAAACCGCCTCTCGCGGAGAGATGGAGTTGGATTGCGGCGTTCATTGCGCCTCCTTTTTGTTATGCACCTGCACGACAGGCATGGCACGCATCTGACCCTGCATGACGTGTTGAAACAAGCGGGCTAGAAGGCTGGAAGGAGGATAGAAGGCGCTGATGCGTAAGCGTTTTCTTACGGCATACGGGGATAACCGAATCCACGGGGTTAATCGGCGGATTTCGTCAGGATTTCTTTACAGCGTGTAATTTTGATTTTCCACTTCGGACATCTCTTTGCTTCGACTGGCGCTTTCGCGAGCAAGCCCGCTCCCACAATGAATTGCATTTCGACCAAACAACTCCGCCCCCTGT
Source organism: Pseudomonas sp. BF-B-30 (assembly GCF_019956305.1). Lineage (NCBI taxonomy): Bacteria > Pseudomonadati > Pseudomonadota > Gammaproteobacteria > Pseudomonadales > Pseudomonadaceae > Pseudomonas > Pseudomonas sp. BF-B-30. The sequence goes on from NZ_JAHBDG010000023.1 coordinate 62,669, forward strand.
GGGAGCGGGCTTGCTCGCGAAGGCGGCAACAAAATCAACAAAGACATAAAGCCAGGCAAAAAAAAACGCCAACCCGAAGGTTGGCGTTTTTGACTTGTCGCTAACAGCTTACCGCTGCCTCACTCCGGCTTGCGACGACCGAAGCCTGGACGCTGGCCGGAACCGGCCGGTGCGCCACGGCGTTTGCCCGATGGCGTGTCACCGTCGACCAGCTTGATCCCCGGACGCTTCGGCGCAGGCTTGGCCGGGCGCTTGGTGTCGGCCGGGCGATCGGCTACCGGCGTACCACGACCTTCGCCACGCTCGGTACGGCCGTTGGCCGGACGTGGCGTACGTGGAGCGCGTTCGCCGTCCTGACGGGCAGCAGGCTTGCGCCCTGGACGCTCGCCTTCGATCTGCGGCTCGCGGCTGGCACGAGGCGCGGCAGGTGCGGCGGCTGCACCAGTGGCTGGACGCAGGGTACGAACGCGCTCGGTCTTGGCCATCGGACGCGACGACTTGCGCTGCATCCGGTCAAGCTTGTCCTTGCTCTTGGCGTTCATCTGCGGCATCGCGACCGGCGTCAGGCCGACCTCGGCACTCAGGATGTCGACTTCGTACTGGCTCATTTCGCGCCAGCGGCCCATCGGCAGATCGGAGTTGAGGAACACCGGGCCGAAACGCACGCGCTTCAGACGGCTGACCACCAGGCCCTGGGATTCCCACAGGCGACGAACTTCGCGGTTACGACCTTCCATCACCACGCAGTGATACCAGTGGTTGAAACCTTCACCGCCTGGCGCCTGCTTGATGTCGGTGAACTTGGCCGGGCCGTCTTCAAGGACAACACCAGCCTTCAGACGCTCGATCATCTCGTCATCGACTTCACCACGCACACGTACCGCATATTCACGGTCCATTTCGTAGGAAGGGTGCATCAGGCGGTTAGCCAGCTCACCGTCAGTGGTGAACATCAGCAGACCGGTGGTGTTGATGTCCAGACGACCGATGTTGATCCAGCGGCCTTCTTTCGGGCGCGGCATCTTGTCGAACACGGTCGGACGGCCTTCCGGGTCAACGCGGGTGCAGATCTCGCCGTCGGGCTTGTTGTACATGATCACGCGGCGGACCGACTCGGCAGCCTCTTCGCGCTTGATCACCTTGCCATCGATGGTGATGGCGTCGTGCATGTCGACACGCTGGCCAAGGGTGGCGTCTTTGCCGTTGACCTTGATGCGGCCGTGGCTGATCCAGGCTTCCACGTCACGGCGCGAGCCGACGCCGATACGGGCGAGGACTTTCTGCAGTTTTTCGCCTGCTGGGCCGATTGGCTGGTCGTCTTGCTGGTCTTTGATACTCATCTGGGCACCTCCCGGTGTGGTCTGAAAACTGGGTACTTGGGCGAAGGGATCGCCGAAGGGTCGCGAATCATACGCGCATGAGGGCGTTTGCGCATCAGAGACTAGCCGATCAAGGCAAGGTTATTTGTTTTTCCGCCGACCGGTGACATGTGACTTACCACCATGACCTTGTGGGAGCGGGCTTGCTCGCGAATGCGTCAGGTCAGCCAACAAAGATGTCGACTGACACGCCCTCTTCGCGAGCAAGCCCGCTCCCACAATGGATCTCCATAGTTCTCAAGAATCGTATCAATCTTCGAACTGGCGCCGTTCGGCCTCGATGGCTTCGGCCAGGGCCTGGGCTTCGGCTTCTTCGTCCGACAATTCGGGCTCGGGTTTCGGTTGTTCGAGAGCGGCAACGGCGGCCAGGAGCTTTTCCCGGGCTTCGGCGACACCGAGGATGTCGTCTTCTTGATCCGGTTCAATTTCCGGTTCAGGCTCGGGCTGTGCCGCTTCGACTTCTGGCTCGATAACCGACTGTTCCGGATCGAATTCAGGCGACGCCCCATCACGCAGCAAATCGTCGAAATCGGTCTTGATCCCCTCCTCCATGCTGTCCAGTTCCAGCAGCAGTGTGTGGAAACTGGTTTCTTCCTTGGGTTCTTCCGGTTCGGCACTGGCGTCGGCCAGTTCCTGCAGGGCTGCCGGTACCGGGGCATCATCGAAGTCGAGCACCGGATCCGGTTCCAGCTCGCGCAGTTCCGCCAGCGGTGGCAGGTCGTCGAGGTTCTTCAGGTTGAAGTGATCAAGGAACGCCTTGGTGGTGGCGAACATCGCCGGTTTGCCGGGCACATCGCGGTAGCCGACGATGCGAATCCACTCGCGTTCCATCAAGGTCTTGACGATATTGCTGTTGACCGCCACGCCCCGCACGTCTTCGATTTCACCGCGGGTGATCGGCTGGCGATAGGCAATCAGCGCCATGGTTTCCAGCATGGCACGGGAGTAACGCTGCGGGCGCTCTTCCCACAGACGCCCGACCCAAGGCGCATACTTCTCGCGAATTTGCAGGCGATACCCCGAGGCCACTTCCTTGAGTTCAAACGCGCGGCCATCGCAGGACTTGGCGAGAATCGTCAGGGCCTTCTTGAAGACCGGCGGTTCCGGGCGCTCGCCTTCCTCGAAGAGTTCGAACAGGCTTTCCAAAGATTGCGGCTTTCCCGAGGCCAACAGAAAGGCTTCAAGCAAGGGTGCCAGATCACGGGGTTCAGTCAGGTTCATGTTTCGACTCGTTATTCGGCTCGGGCTCGCACGTGGATCGCGGCAAATGGCTCATTCTGCACCAGCTCGACCAGGGATTCCTTGACCAATTCAAGGATCGCCATAAAGGTCACCACCACCCCCAGGCGCCCTTCTTCAGCGGTGAACAGCTCGACAAACGGTACGAAACCGCCGCCCTTGAGGCGCTCCAGCACATCGCTCATGCGTTCGCGGGTCGACAGCGCTTCGCGGCTGACCTGATGGCTTTCGAACATGTCGCCACGGCGCAACACCTCGGCCATGGACAACAGCAGCTCTGACAAGCGCACATCCGGCAACAGCTTGCGCGCCCGGGCCTCCGGGGCGTCCAGCTTGGGCACCACCACATCACGGCCGACGCGACTCAGGCCGTCGATGCCTTCGGCGGCAGCCTTGAAACGCTCGTACTCCTGCAAGCGGCGGATCAGTTCGGCGCGCGGGTCTTCCTCTTCGTCTTCGACGGTTTCGGCCCGCGGCAACAGCATCCGCGACTTGATCTCGGCCAGCATCGCGGCCATCACCAGGTATTCGGCGGCCAGCTCCAGGCGCACCGACTGCATCAATTCGACGTAGCCCATGTACTGGCGAGTGATTTCCGCCACCGGGATGTCGAGGATGTTGATGTTCTGTTTGCGGATCAGATACAGCAGCAGGTCGAGCGGGCCTTCGAACGCCTCGAGAAAGACTTCGAGGGCATCCGGCGGGATGTACAGGTCCAGCGGCATTTCCATGACCGCCTGGCCATAGACCATGGCGAAGGGCAGTTCCTGCTGGGCTCCGGCCTGACTGTCGACGGGTTCTACTGCGGACATCTAGGCCTCGACCATGAACGGCGCAGGGTCGCCGCAACCAACGCGAATGACTTCCGGCTCGCCGTCGGCGAGGCTGATCACGGTGGACGCCTTGATCCCGCCGAAACCGCCGTCGATGATCAGATCGACCTGATGTTCGAGCAACTGGCGCATTTCGTGGGGATCGCTCAACGGATCTTCATCGCCTGGCATGATCAGGGTTACGCTCATCAACGGCTCGCCCAGTTCAGCCAGCAGCGCCAGGGCAATCGGGTGGCTCGGCACACGCAGGCCGATGGTGCGCTTCTTCGGGTGCAACAACAGCCGCGGCACTTCGCGGGTGGCATTGAGAATGAAGGTATACGGCCCCGGCAGATGGGCCTTGAGAATGCGGAAAGTGCCGGTGTCGATCTTGGCGAACAGCCCCAGTTGCGACAGGTCGCTGCAAATCAGCGCGAAGTTGTGCTTTTCATCCAGCTGCCGCAGACGCCGAACGCGCTCCACGGCTACCTTGTCGCCGATCTGGCAACCTATGGCGTAGGAAGAGTCCGTGGGATAAATCACCACCCCGCCCTTGCGGATGATCTCGACTGCCTGTTTGATCAGGCGCGCTTGCGGGTTTTCCGGATGAATCTGGAAAAATTGACTCACATTCTCTACCTGTTCAGACGGCGGCAATAATTGGGTCATGTTTGAATCGACACCATAGCGGTGGCAGATCCTCCGGGAGTGGCCGGTATTCACCGATCTCCGACCAGCCCCCGGGGCCATGAAAATCACTGCCGGCACTGACCAGCAGACCGAACTCGCGGGCCAGAATGGCCAGGCTGCCCACTTGCTCGGCAGGCTGGTAACCATTGACCACTTCGATGGCGTGGCCCCCTGCTTGAATATAGTCGGCAATCAGGCGACGTCGCTTGCTGCGCGTGAATTCATAGTGCCATGGGTGTGCCAGACTGACCCAGGCCTTGGCCGCGCGCAGGGTTTCGACGGTTTCCTCCAGGGTCGGCCAGTGTTGCTTGACGTCGCCCAGCTTGCCGGCGCCCAGCCATTTGCGGAACGCCTCGGCGCGATCCTTGACGAAACCTTCACGCACCATCCAGTCGGCGAAATGCGGGCGAGCCGGCGCGTTACCGCTGTCGCCCAGCTCCTGCTGGATCTCCCGGGCGCCATCCAGCGCCCCCGGCATGCCTTTCAATGCCAGTTTGCGGCTGATTTCCTCGGAGCGTAGCCAGCGGCCATCATGCAATCTGGCGATGGCCTCGACCAACGGCGCGGCGTTGACGTCAAAACCGTAGCCCAGGATATGAATGGTCGCGCCGCCCCAGGTGCAGGACAATTCGACGCCGTTGACCAGTTGCATCCCCAGCGCGGTAGCCGCGTGCCGGGCCTCGTCGAGGCCCTCAAGGGTGTCGTGATCGGTCAAGGCCAGGACTCGCACGCCTTTCTCGAACGCCCGCGCCACCAGAACCGCAGGCGCCAGGGCGCCATCGGAGGCCGTGCTATGGCAGTGCAAATCAACATTCACAGGGCTTTGTAACCTCAAATCAGCTGGCGCTATCGCGCGCCCATATGTTTGTTATTATGCCGCCACATCCTGCTTCTGGCTGCCACTGTGAAACAATTCATCGATTTCATCCCGCTACTGCTGTTTTTCATCGTCTTCAAAATCGACCCACAGGTCGTCGACATCGCCGGTCATGAGATCACTGTAGGCGGTATTTACAGCGCCACCGCGATGCTGATCGTCAGTTCACTGGTGGTCTACGGCACACTGTTCATCAAGCAGCGCAAGCTGGAGAAGAGCCAGTGGCTGACCCTGATCGCCTGCCTGGTCTTCGGCAGCCTGACGCTGGCGTTCCACAGCGAGACGTTCCTTAAGTGGAAAGCCCCGGTGGTCAACTGGCTGTTCGCCCTTGCGTTCATCGGCAGCCACTTCGTCGGTGACAGCCTGCTGATCAAACGCATCATGGGCCACGCGCTGACCTTGCCGGAGCCGGTCTGGACGCGCCTGAACATCGCCTGGATCGCCTTCTTCCTGTTTTGCGGTGCCGCCAACCTGTTTGTCGCGTTCACCTTCCAGAGCTACTGGGTCGACTTCAAGGTCTTCGGCAGCCTGGGCATGACTTTGCTGTTCCTGATCGGCCAGGGCATCTACCTGTCCCGTCATCTGCACGATGCCGACACCACAACGCCAAAAACCGAGGACTGACATGCTTTACGCAATCATTGCCACAGACGTCGCCAACTCCCTGGAAGCCCGCCTGGCCGCTCGGCCTGCACACCTCGAGCGCCTGCAAGCGCTCAAGGGCGAAGGTCGCATCGTACTGGCCGGCCCACATCCGGCGATCGACAGCAATGATCCGGGCGCGGCGGGTTTCACCGGCAGCCTGATCGTCGCCGAATTCGATTCCCTGAGCGCCGCCCAGGCCTGGGCCGACGCTGATCCGTACATCGCTGCTGGCGTCTACGCCAACGTTCTGGTCAAGCCGTTCAAGCAAGTCCTGCCGTAACTTTCTTCTCGCAATGCCCCCACGCGGTGAACCATATCGGTTCATCGCGTTCTCAATCGCTCATTATTCTCGTTTGCCGGCCGACAACTTTCCCAATACTCGTATTGGAACCAGGAGTCGCCATGCGCAAGGGTCCGTTGTGCCTGATGTTGGTCACGTTGTCGATCGTGGCGCCCGCCCACGGTGAAGAAAACGCCGAGGGGGGCAACTCGACGCCGCTTTCCTTGAGCGCTGGAAGCCAGATCACCGAGCTGCAGCAACGCTTGAAAGAAAGCGAACGGCAACGGGAAGAACTGAACAAACAATTGCAAACTGCCGATGGCGAACGCGAAAGCCCGCTCCTGGCCCGGTTGCGCCAGGAGAACCAGCGTTTGAAGCTGCAACTCAAGGAAGCCCAGGCCAGCAGTCCGCTGCCGCGCCTGCTGACCGACCAGCAACAATGGTTCGTCATTGGCGCCGGGGTAGCGCTATTGGCCCTGCTCTGCGGTATCTTCGCCAGTGGAGCAAGTCGAAAACGTCGACAATGGCTAAATTGAGTGAGTCATGAGCGAGCTGTTACTTATTGATGATGACCAGGAGCTGTGTGAGCTCCTGAGCAGTTGGCTGAGCCAGGAAGGGTTTCAGGTTCGGGCCTGTCACGACGGCCAGAGCGCACGCCGCGCGCTGGCTGAAACCGCCCCGGCGGCCGTGGTGCTGGATGTGATGTTGCCCGATGGCAGCGGCCTGGAACTGCTCAAGCAGTTGCGCAGCGATCACCCGGACTTGCCCGTACTGATGCTCTCGGCCCGAGGCGAACCGCTGGACCGTATCCTCGGCCTGGAACTCGGCGCCGACGATTACCTGGCCAAGCCCTGCGACCCACGGGAACTGACCGCCCGCTTGCGCGCAGTCCTGCGTCGTAGCCACCCGGCGGCGGTGTCCAGCCAGATGGAACTGGGCGACCTGTGTTTCAGCCCGGTGCGCGGCGTGGTCAGCATCGACGAACAGGAATTCACCCTCACCGTCTCCGAAAGCCGCCTGCTGGAAGCCTTGCTCAAGCAACCGGGCGAGCCCCTGGACAAACAGGAACTGGCGCAGATCGCCCTCGGCCGCAAGCTGACCCTGTACGACCGCAGCCTGGACATGCACGTCAGCAACCTGCGCAAGAAGATCGGCCCACACCCCGATGGTCGCCCCCGCATCGTGGCCCTGCGCAGCCGCGGTTACTACTACAGCCTGTAGGAGCAGCCGGTCGACGCTCGATTGCTCGCGATGGTCTCACAGTCAACGCGCCTTTCCAGACAGCACGCGTAATCGTTCAACTCCATCGCGAGCTCGCTCCTACAGCAAGGCACCTGGACGTTTTGTCAGGTCGGCGCAAAATCATCTTTACCCAAGCTTTACGTACCGCTGACCGCCGCTGACCTTGATCTGCGTAATCTGTACTCATCCGGAACGTACCGGGAACGAGACAAGGAGATACACCATGCGCAAGACTCTTATCGCTCTGATGTTCGCTGCTGCCCTGCCGACCGTTGCCATGGCCATGCCTGAAGGCACGGGCCCCATGGGTGGGTCGATGGACGGTTCGCGCCACGGCGGTCAGATGCACGGCATGCACGGCAAAGGTCCGTACAGTGAACTGGACCTGAGCCGCGAACAGCGCGAGCAGATCCGCAAGATCATGGGCGAGCAGATGCACGAGCGTAAGCAACTGGTCGATAAGTACCTGGAGAAACTCTCGCCAGCCGACCAGAAAGCCATGAAGGACGAGATGGCCGCCAACCACAAGAAAGCGGAAGCGGATGTGCGCGCCTTGCTGAAACCTGATCAACAGAAGAAATTCGACGAGATCCAGAAAAAACAGGCCGAACGTCGCGCCGAGTGGGCCGAGTTCAAGGCCTGGAAAGCGCAACAACCGCAAAAAGCGCAATAATACGCTGACCCCGGACCCGACGGCTGAACACCGTTGGGTCTGACACCACACAATTCACTGTGGGAGCGGGCTTGCTCGCGAAGGCGGAGTATCAGTCACCATTGTTC
>NZ_JAHBDG010000024.1:0-70602 GCF_019956305.1 Pseudomonas sp. BF-B-30
GCCAGGGTGTTACCGGCAGAGCCGGCACCGATGATGATGTAGTCGAATTCTTGGGACATTGAATGCACCCTCTTTGAAGTTGGTCAGGTCTGGCCTGACGAGTGCTGCGCACTCGATTCGCGAGCAATACAGGTCTCGGTCTTAGAACACCGAGACGTAATCGCCCAGCTCGACCTGTACCGATTTGATGCGGGTGAAGTTGTTCAGCGAACTGATGCCGTTCTCACGGCCGACACCCGACTGCTTGTAGCCACCGACCGGCATCTTCGCGTCGGATTCGCCCCAGGCGTTGATCCAGCAGATACCGGCTTCCAGCTGATGAATCACGCGGTGGGCGCGGTTCAGGTCCTTGGTGACGATACCGGCGGCCAGGCCGAAGTCGGTGTCGTTGGCGCGGCGGATCACTTCTTCTTCGGTTTCGTAGGAGAGGATCGCCATCACCGGGCCAAAGATTTCTTCGCGGACGATGGTCATGTCGTCGGTGCAGTCGGTGAACACGGTCGGCGCCACGAACGCACCCTTGGCGAATTCACCGTCGGTCAGGCGCTCACCGCCGCACAGCAAGCGGGCACCTTCTTCCTTGCCCTTGGCGATGTAGCCCAGCACGCTTTCCATGTGCGCAAAGCTGACCAGCGGACCGAAGTTGGTGTTTTCGTCTTCCGGGTTGCCGATGCGGATGCGCGCAACGCGCTCAGCGATCTTGGCTTCGAAAGCGGCCTTCAGGTGAGCCGGTACGAACACGCGAGTGCCGTTGGTGCAAACCTGACCGGAGCTGTAGAAGTTGGCCATCATCGCGGTGTCGGCGGCGCGATCGAGGTCGGCGTCGTCGCAGATGATCAGCGGCGACTTGCCACCCAGTTCCATGGTCACGTCCTTGAGCGAAGAGCTCGAAGCGCTGGCCATGACTTTCTTGCCGGTATCGGTGCCGCCGGTGAACGAGACTTTCTCGATGCGCGGGTGTTCGGTCAGCCAGGTGCCGACTTCACGGCCACTGCCGGTCAGGACGTTGAACACGCCGTTTGGCACGCCGGCTTCGGTGTAGATCTCGGCCAGTTTCAGGGTGGTCAGCGAGGTGACTTCGCTTGGCTTGAAGATCATCGCGTTACCGGCCGCCAGGGCTGGTGCGGATTTCCACAGGGCGATCTGGATCGGGTAGTTCCACGCGCCGATACCGGCCACGACGCCCAGCGGCTCGCGACGGGTGTAGACGAACGAAGTGGTGCGCAGCGGAATCTGCTCGCCTTCGATGGCCGGTACCAGGCCTGCGTAGTACTCCAGCACGTCAGCGCCGGTGACGATGTCGACGTAGCGGGTTTCGGAGTAGGCCTTGCCGGTGTCCAGGGTTTCCAGGGCGGCCAGTTCGTCGTTGCGCTCGCGCAGGATTTCCACGGCACGACGCAGGATGCGCGAACGCTCCATGGCGGTCATGGCGGCCCAGATCTTCTGGCCCTTTTCGGCGCTGACGACGGCGCGTTCGACGTCTTCCTTGGTAGCACGTTGCACTTTTGCGAGGACTTCACCGTTAGCCGGGTTGATGGCTTCGAAAGTGGCGTCGCTGCTGGCGTCGCTGTACGCGCCATCGATGTAGAGTTTTTGCAGTTCGAAACGGGCCATAAAGTCCTCGCAAGAGCATTAAGTGGCTGGCGCGGTTCGGTGGTTGAGCGTTTATGTGTGCTCTAACTCACCCGCTTGGCCAGTTGGGTATCCATGTATTCGTAAGCAATCTGTTGCGCCTGCTCGGTGTCGAAAGCATCTCCCGACAACGCGCCGCGCAACCACAGGCCGTCGATCAACGCTGCCAGGCCTCGGGCGGCACTGCGCGCATCATTGAGCGGCAGCACGCGGCGAAACTGGCAGCACAGGTTGGAATACAGACGGTGATCGTTGATCCGCTGCAACCTGTGCAAAGACGGCTGGTGCATGCTGGTGGCCCAGAAGGCCAGCCAGGTTTTCATTGCCGGGCCATTGACCTGGCTGGCGTCGAAGTTGCCTTCGATGATCACCTGCAGATGAGCCCTCGGGCTGTCATCTGTCAGCGCCTGTCGGCGCAGGGTGACGTTCTCGCTCAGGACGGTCATCAGGTACCCCATGGTGGCGGCGATCAGGCCATTCTTGTCCTGAAAGTAGTGACTGATGATGCCATTCGAGACACCGGCCAAACGGGCGATCAGCGCAATGCTGGCGTCCCCCATTCCGACCTGATCGACGGCCTGCAAAGTGGCTTCGATCAATTGCTGGCGGCGGATGGGTTGCATACCGACCTTGGGCATCTTGCACATCTCCTTAGGCCTTCCCGCAGACGCAGAACGTCCATCGGCTTGAGGGCCAGTCTATTTTGTTTTGATTGAACGTTCAATCAACAAAGAATAAGATCTGCGACAAATCGTCGCTGCTTACAGATTTTTCCTACATGTAAATGGCGGCAAACTGACATCCGAAATAGCTCGAAGCCTATACGCCACGGCGTCTCAAGGGCTTCGGGCTTTTTTCGGGCTGTCTTTATATCACCCGCCGGTCGGCTGCCCACTAACCGATTGGTCGGGTAACTCGTTTGTCTTGCGTTCTTCTCTCGCACTGCCCGGAGCATCTGTGCCATGAGTTCTGCCTCGCTAATAAAGACCCCACCCGAGAAGGTGACGGTCAACGGTTGGGTGTTCTACACCTCTACCGCGTTGATTCTGTTGTTGACCGCCATTCTGATCATCGCCCCGCAAGAGGCCGGCAGAATGCTGGGTACGGCGCAAGCCTGGCTGTCCCGCAGCTTCGGCTGGTACTACATGGTGGTGATCGCCGCCTACCTGATTTTTGTCGTTGGTCTGGCGTTTTCGTCCTACGGCAAATTGAAACTGGGCAGCAAGGACGACACCCCGGACTTCAGCTACGGTGCCTGGGCGGGGATGCTGTTCTCCTCGGGTATCGGTATTTCGCTGCTGTACTTCGGCGCGTCCGAGCCGCTGGACCACTACTTCAACCCGCCGGAAGGCGTTGCTGGCAGCAACCTGGCGGCTCGTCAGGCGGTGCAGCTGACCTTCCTGCACTGGGGCTTGCATGGCTGGGCGATCTACGCGCTGGTCGGCCTGGCCGTGGCGTACTTTGCCTACCGGCACAACCAGCCGCTGGCGTTGCGTTCGGCGTTGTATCCGCTGGTGGGAGAGCGTTGGGTCAAGGGCGCGGCCGGGCACGCGGTGGACGGCTTCGGCATGTTCGTGACCCTGCTGGGGCTGGTGACGAACCTGGGGATCGGTTCGCTGCAAGTGTCGTCGGGGCTGGAAAACCTGTTCGGCATGGAGCACAGCAACACCAACCTGCTGATCGTGATCATCGTGATGAGCACCGTGGCGACCATCGCTGCCGTGTCGGGCGTGGAAAACGGCATCCGCCGTCTGTCCAACCTCAACATCGTGCTGTTCAGCGGCCTGCTGATTTTCGTCCTGTTGTTCGGCCCGACCTTGCACCTGCTCAACGGTTTCGTACAGAACGTCGGTGACTACCTGAACGGCGTGGTGCTGAAGACTTTCGATCTGTATGTGTACGAAGGCGACAGTGAGAAGTCCGACCGCTGGCTGGGCCTGTGGACCCTGTTCTACTGGGCCTGGTGGATTTCCTGGGCTCCATTCGTGGGCATGTTCATCGCGCGTATTTCCCGTGGTCGCACCGTGCGCGAACTGGTGGCCGGTGTGCTGCTGATTCCGCTGGGCTTCACCCTGGCGTGGCTGTCGATCTTCGGTAACTCTGCCCTGGACCTGGTGATGAACCATGGGGCGGTGGAGCTCGGGAAGACGGCGCTGGAACAGCCGTCCATGGCGATCTACCAGTTGCTAGAGCATTACCCGGCGTCGAAGGTTGTGATCGGCGTGTCGATCTTTGTCGGTTTCGTGCTGTTCCTGACCCCGGCGGACTCCGGCGCGGTGATGATGGCCAACCTTTCGTGCAAGGGCGGCAATGTCGACGAAGACGCGCCGCACTGGCTGCGGATCTTCTGGTCGGCGGTGATCACCCTGGTGACCATCGGCCTGCTGTTCGCCGGCAACTTCGAAGCCATGCAAACCATGGTGGTGCTGGCCGGTCTGCCGTTCTCGGTGGTGCTGGTGTTCTTCATGTTCGGCTTGCACAAGGCCATGCGCCAGGACGTGCAGATCGAACAGGAGCAAGCGGAACTGGCGGCACGTGGTCGCCGTGGTTTCACTGAGCGTTTGACCCAGTTGGACCTGCAACCGAGCCAGTCGGTGGTCCAGCGCTTCATGGACAAGCACGTGACTCCGGCGCTGGAAGATGCGACGGCGCAAATGCGTGCTCAAGGTCTGGAGGTTCAGACGCTGCTGGGCAAGTCCAAGCGTTGCATGGGCGTACGGGTCGAGATGGAAGAGGGCAACCCGTTTGTCTACGAAGTCAGCCTGGATGGCTACCTGGCCACGCCAACCGATTCGGCTCAGTCCGATGAGGCGCGTCAGCGTTACTATCGTGCCGAGGTGTATCTGCACAACGGTAGCCAGGACTACGACTTGATGGGCTTCACCCAGGATCAGATCACCCGTGACGTGCTCGATCAGTTTGAAAGCCATCGGCAGCTCCTTGGCCGCGTCTATAGCTGAGTTGTGAAGTGATGCGGTGTTTCTGTCTGAGGCACCGCATCGCATTCTTCGCGAGCAAGCCCGCTCCCACATTGGATTTGTGAACACCGCAGATCAAATGTGGGAGCGGGCTTGCTCGCGAAGGGGCAATCAGCCGCAAAGCTGAATGTCCCTATACCCCACAAACAAAAACGCCGCGATACTCTCGCGGCGTTTTTGTGTCTGTTGCCTTACCCCAGGTTCTTGCCGAGCAGTGCGTGATACAGCTCGCTGTCGCCAAGAATCCCCACTACATGGTTGTTATCGTGCAGCACCAGTTTGTTGCCGGTCTGATAACGAATCTGCAGCGCATCGCGCATGCCGATGTTCGAGTCCACCAGGGTTGGTCGACGACCCAGGCCTTCAACAGCCTGACCCGGTACCCAGTTCTGCAGATCCAGAGCAGAACCGTTTTGACGCGCCCCTTTGATAGTGTTGCCTTCCGCCAGGTCCAGCCACGAATCGCCGCCCGGATCGAGGCATACCGAACCGTTGATGCGTTTGCAGTTGTCCAGGGTGCGCATCAGGCTGCGGCCGCACAGTACGTTCAGCGGGTTGGTGTGGGCCACGAAGGTCCGCACGTAGTCGTCCGCCGGGTTCAGCACGATCTCTTCCGGCACACTGTACTGGATGATCCGGCCGTCTTTCATGATCGCGATACGGCTGCCAAGTTTCAGGGCTTCATCGAGGTCGTGGCTTACGAATACGATGGTCTTGCTCAGCTTGCGTTGCAGTTCCAGCAGCTCGTCTTGCAGACCCTGGCGGATCAGTGGGTCGAGCGCCGAGAACGGTTCGTCCATCAACAGAATGTCGGCGTCCATCGCCAAGGCACGGGCCAGGCCCACGCGTTGTTGCATACCACCGGACAGCTCGTTGGGTTTCTTGTTGCGCCACTGGGTCAGGCCCACCAGCTCCAGCTTGTCGTCCACCAGCTTGCGGCGTTCCTTCTCGGGACGACCCTGCATCTCCAGACCGAAGCTGATGTTCTCGCGAACGGTCAGCCAGGGCATCAGGGCGAACTTCTGGAACACCATCGCAATGCGCTTGGTGCGCATCATTTTCAGTTCTGCCGGGGTGCAGGAGGCAATGTCGATCTGCTTGCCTTCGTGCTCGACGAACAGCTTGCCGCGGCTGACGGTGTTGAGGCCGTTGATGCAACGCAGCAGGCTGGATTTACCGGAGCCGGACAGGCCCATCAGTACGCAGATCTCACCTTTTTCGATGTCCAGGCTGGCTTTTTCAACACCTACAATCTGCCCGGTCTTTTTCAGGATCTCGTTACGGGTCATGCCTTGATCCAGCAGCTTGAGTGCCTCGCGTGGATCCTTGGAGAAGATAACGTCAACGTTATCGAAGCGAATAATGCTCATGCGTCACCCCCTACTTTGGCGTCGGGTTGTTTGCAGATACGGTCGAGCATGATCGCCAGCAGTACGATCGCCAGACCTGCTTCGAAGCCCAGGGCGATATCAGCGGTATTCAGTGCGTTGACCACGGGTTTGCCCAAACCGTCGGCGCCAACCAGTGCCGCGATCACCACCATCGACAACGACAGCATGATGCACTGGGTGATGCCGGCCGCGATGCTTGGCATGGCATGAGGCAGTTCAATTCGCGAGAGCAATTGACGGCGCGAGCAGCCAAAGGCCTTGCCGGCGTCCATCAATTCTTCCGGGACATCGCGAATACCCAGGTAGGTCAGGCGGATGGGCGCGGCAATCGCGAACACCACCGTGGAGATCAGACCCGGGACCACACCCAGCCCGAAGAGGGTCAGGGTAGGAATGAGGTACACGAACGTCGGTACGGTCTGCATCAGATCGAGTACCGGACGCATTAAAGTATAGAACATCGGTTTGTGCGCGGCGACGATGCCCAGCGGCACGCCGATGATCACGCAGACCAGGGTGGCGAACAACACCTGGGCGAGGGTTTCCATGGTCTCCTGCCAGTACCCCAGATTGAGGATCAGCAGAAAGGAGGCAACGACAAACGCTGTCAGGCCCCATTTGCGTTGAATGAAGTGTGCCAGTAGTGCGATTACGCCGATCAGTACCAGCGGGTTGAACCAGGTCAGCGCAAACGTCACGCCGTGGATCATCGTTTCCAGTGACACGGCGATGGCGTCGAAGGTGTTGGCGCCGTGTTGCGTCAACCATTCAACGAAGCCCGCGATGTACTGGCCTAAGGGGATTTTCTGATCAATCAGCATGGTATTGAACGTCCGCATGCAAGGAAATAAACAGCCCGGACGGCCGAGGCCGCCCGGCATAAGCGATTACTTGGCCAGTTTGGCTTTCACGGCCTCCAGGCCTGGTTTACCGTCAATGGTTGTCACGCCAGCGAGCCAGGTATCGAGCACCTGTGGATTGTTTTTCAGCCAGGCCTTGGCGGCCGCGTCAGGCTTCATCTTGTCGTCCAGGATGTTGCCCATCAGTTCGCTTTCCATGTCGACGGTGAACTCCAGGTTCTTCAGCAACTGACCAACGTTGCTGCACTCCTGCGCGTAACCCTTGCGGGTGTTGGTCGCCACGGTGGCGGCACCGAAGTCGGGGCCGAAGAAGTCATCGCCACCGGTCAGGTATTGAATTTTGAAGCGCTTGTTCATCGGGTGCGGCGCCCAGCCGAGGAACACCACGGCGGTGTCGCGTTTCTGTGCGCGGTCGACCTGCGACAGCATGCCTGCTTCGGAGGATTCGACGACTTTGAAACCGGCGGTCTTCAGGCCGAAGGCATCCTTGTCGATCATGCTCTGGATCAGACGATTACCGTCGTTGCCAGGCTCGATGCCGTAGATTTTGCCGTCGAGCTCTTTCTTGAATTTGGCGATGTCGGCGAAGTCATGCAGGCCCTTGTCGTACAGCGCCTGAGGGACGGCGAGGGTGTACTTGGCGCCCTTGAGGTTGGTGCGTACGGTTTCCACGGTGCCGGCATCGCGGTAGGCCTTGATGTCGTTTTCCATGGTCGGCATCCAGTTGCCCAGAAACACGTCCATGTTCTTGCCGTCGGCCAGGGACTTGTAGGTCACGGGCACGGAAATCATGGTGGTCTTGGTTTTGTAGCCGAGGGCGTTGAGCACGACGCTGGTGGTCGCGGTAGTCGCGGTGATGTCGGTCCAGCCGACATCGGAGAAGTTTACGGTACTGCACTGCGCCGGTTCTGCGGCTTGCGCCAGAACCGGCAGACTAAGCATGGCGGCCAACAACAACGACGGGGAACCTTTCATGGATGGACTCCTTGGTGTTTTTTTTGGCAGTGTTCCGACTGGACCACCGCACTTATAGGTTGCGGTTGGATGGCGTTCTGGAGACAGCTCTACCGCAGCGCCTTGCAATCGAGTCGATATGATCATGTACCAGTGAAAATCTGACGCCTACAGGGTGCGTCGTATCCAGTACAGGGATGGTCGCATCCAGTGTCGGTGACGTCGTTTACAGATTTTTTCAGGCCCTTTTCCTCTTCTGAACCGCAAAAAAACGGCGAAAACACGGCGTAAAAGACACGCGGCGCTGGTGGGCATGAGTGCGTCGGTTAGAGACGTCGAACAACACGATAAAAGCTTGATGATGCGGTCATCTCGGCGGATTGCAGCTTGAGCGTAGCAGCTCCGTCACCGTGCGTTTTTGCGTGCGCAGTGGGCCCATCCAGGAGTTCGGCAGTAATGGCTATCAGTGTTTTCGACCTGTTCAAAATCGGCATCGGCCCATCCAGTTCGCACACCGTGGGGCCCATGCGGGCGGCGGCGTTGTTTGTGCAGGGCCTGCGCGAGCGTGGGTTGCTTGAGCAGGTGCGGCGTGTCGAAGTCCAGCTGTTTGGCTCGTTGTCAGCCACTGGTATCGGCCACGGCAGCGACAATGCAGTGATCATGGGGCTGATGGGCGAGTGGCCGGATGCGATTGATCCGTCGCAAATCGGCATCCGTATCGCCAACCTGCGCGAGACCGACACGCTGCTGCTCGACGGTCGCTTGCCGGTGCCCTTCATCTGGGGCCGGGACATGCGCCTGATCGACGAGAACCTGCCATTCCATCCCAACGCCATGACCCTGATTGTCGAGGGTGATGACGGCGAGTTGCATCGCGACACCTACTATTCGGTCGGCGGCGGTTTTGTCGTCGATGAAGCGCAGGCCTCCAGCGGTGTCGTCGACCTCGACAGCACTGTGTTGCCTTATGATTTTTCCAGCGCCGCCGAGCTGCTGGAACTGTGTAAAAAACACAACCTGCGCGTGGCTGAGTTAATGATGGCCAACGAGAGGGTGTGGCGCAGCGAGGATGAAATCCGCAGCGGCCTGATGAAGCTCTGGCGCGCCATGCAGGATTGCGTTGAGCAGGGCCTCAAACACGAAGGCATCCTGCCCGGCGGGTTGAACGTGCGCCGCCGCGCGGCCAAGCTGCATCGCAGCCTGCAGGAACTGAACAAACCCAACGTGATCGGCTCGACCTTGAGCGCCATGGAATGGGTCAACCTGTTCGCCCTGGCGGTCAACGAGGAAAACGCCGCTGGCGGGCGCATGGTCACGGCACCGACCAACGGCGCGGCGGGGATCATTCCGGCGGTGCTGCACTACTTCATGAAATTCAGCGAGGCCGTGACCGACGCCAATGTCGTCGACTACTTCCTCGGCGCGGCGGCGGTGGGAATCCTGTGCAAGAAGAACGCCTCGATCTCCGGTGCCGAAGTCGGTTGCCAGGGCGAAGTCGGTTCGGCCTGCGCCATGGCGGCGGCGGGGCTGGCGGAAATCCTTGGCGCCACGCCAGAGCAACTGTGCAACGCGGCGGAGATCGGTCTGGAGCACAACCTCGGCCTGACCTGCGACCCGGTGGGTGGGCTGGTCCAGGTGCCGTGCATCGAGCGCAACGCAATTGCCGCGGTGAAGGCGATCAACGCCGCGCAAATGGCATTGCGCGGTGATGGTCAGCACTTCATTTCGCTGGATCGGGTGATCCGCACCATGCGCGATACCGGTGCCGACATGCATGACAAATATAAGGAGACATCGCGGGGTGGGTTGGCGGTGAGTGCGGTGGAGTGTTGAGACAATAAAACCGAGTCGCCTGCTTCGCGAGCAAGCCCGCTCCCACATTTGATCTCCGTCGTTCACAAATCCAATGTGGGAGCGGGCTTGCTCGCGAAGGCGGCAGACCAGTCAAAACTGCGCACCAAGTGAACACCCGCTCGAAGTCGCGCCATCTTTTAGTGCGTCGCTCACAGATAAATCGCCTTGCCACTGATCGAGGGCCAGCCAGCCTTCGACCGCCCGTCACCCGTGCTTGCGGTGACACTCCTCTGCGATGCGGCGAAACGCCGTTCCCACAAGTGCTACCGAATTGCTCACAGCTTGTGGGCCAGGGCGCTTGCCAGCCCTGATGGCCATTTAAATCCCCACTCCCTGCGCGTCACATATAGACACATTCCGACGTCGTTTTTAGGAGTTATTGAACGCGCATTCAAATTTAGGCATGGCAATTGCTCTGTCATTACAAAGCCCGTCTCCCACGCGAGAACGATGGCAATAAAAAGAGCCTCCGCCTGAGGCCATCACCCGCTTTGTGTGAGGAGATACCGCGATGACGACGTTCAACTCCGGGGCCCAACCCCAGAACCGTGCGCCTCAATCCATCGGCTTTCTGCTGCTGGACAATTTCACGCTGATTTCTCTGGCCTCCGCAGTGGAACCGCTGCGCATGGCCAACCAGTTGTCCGGTCGCGAGCTTTATCGCTGGACCACCCTCACCGTCGATGGCGGCCAGGTCTGGGCCAGTGACGGCCTGCAAATCACCCCCGACGCTTCCATGCACAAAGCCCCGCCGATGGACACCGTCATCGTGTGCGGCGGCATCGGCATCCAGCGCACCGTTACCCGGGAACACGTGTCATGGCTGCAAAGCCAGGCTCGCCAGTCCCGCCGCCTCGGCGCGGTGTGCACCGGCAGCTGGGCCCTGGCCTGCGCCGGCCTGCTCGATGGTTTCGATTGCAGCGTGCACTGGGAATGCCTGGCGGCGATGCAGGAAGCTTTCCCGCGTGTAGCGATGAGCACCCGCTTGTTCACCCTCGACCGTAACCGTTTCACCAGCTCCGGCGGCACCGCGCCGCTGGACATGATGCTGCACCTGATCAGCCGTGATCACGGGCGTGAACTGTCGGCCGCGATCTCGGAAATGTTTGTCTACGAGCGCATCCGCAACGAGCAGGATCACCAGCGTGTGCCGCTCAAGCACATGCTCGGCACCAACCAGCCGAAGTTGCAGGAAATCGTCGCGTTGATGGAGGCCAATCTTGAAGAGCCGATCGACCTGGACGAACTGGCGGTGTATGTCGCGGTGTCCCGTCGTCAGCTCGAACGCCTGTTCCAGAAGTACCTGCACTGCTCGCCGTCGCGTTACTACCTGAAACTGCGCCTGATCCGCGCGCGTCAGCTGCTCAAGCAAACGCCGATGTCGATCATCGAAGTGGCTTCGGTGTGCGGGTTTGTGTCCACGCCGCACTTCTCCAAGTGCTACCGCGAATACTTCGGCATTCCGCCACGTGACGAGCGTGTAGGGTCCAACACCACCCAGCAGGTGGCGATGATGCCGTTGCCTCAAGCGCTGGTGCTGTCGCCGTTGTCCGGGCCGTTGTCGGCGCTGAGCCAGGCGCGTAATGAGTCTACGTTTGCCAGTGTAAGGCTCTAGACCGAGGCGCCTTCATCGCGAGCAAGCTCGCTCCCACAGGTTTTCGGATTGTTCACACATTTTGTGTTCAACCCCGATTTCCTGTGGGAGCGGGCTTGCTCGCGAAGGCTGTTTATCGGCCTGTATGGCTCTGCTGATACTCCGCCAGCGCCGGCAACAACTGCTTGTCGATCGCCTGGCGTACCGCCGGCAGGATGGTCGCGCTGCTGGTGTACATCTGTTTGACCATGGTCCGCAGGGTCATCGCCCGTACATCGTTCAAACCTCGTACCGCACACTCGCAGGCTTGCTCGGCGGTGGCGCCGGTGGGCACCTCGAAGCCCAACGACTTGAGCTGGCCCAACAGGTCTTCCTGGTCTATCAAATCGGCGTGCATCATGACGCAATCCTTCTTCAGGGAACGGTGTCTTGGTTCGATTCTGGTAGGGGTGCCGGGTGTCGGCAAGGGCGAATTGTCGCAATGGCAGCATTGGCTATGAACAGGTCGTTTTCGGGCAACTTGCCGGCCAAAGGAGGGGGCACACTGGACTCAGCTCGCTTCACGAAGGTTTGGTCACCCTCGCACGGCAGCTCCTCAACAGTACCCTCTGCCTCGATCCTGTCACGGCTTGATCGGGGTTTTTTTTGCCTGTGAATCAGTGGATTTTGTGTTGATTGATATACCGTCTTCGCGAGCAAGCCCGCTCCCACATTCGACCTAGTCCTTTCAGAGAAACGCGGTTAAATGTGGGAGCGGGCTTGCTCGCGAAGAACGATGACGCGGTCTATCGCTGTAACACGAGGATGCGCGACAACAACTCATCCCGGTCGACATAGCAGCCCTGGAAATGCCGGGCGCCGGTGGCGGGGTCGAAGGCGTTGCGGGCGTGCAGGGTGCGACGGTTGTCGAAGCACCACAGCTCACCGGGATTGAGCCGCTGCATCAACCTGAATCGAGGCTCGCGGGTCATCGCGATAAAGCGCCGGTAGGCCTGATACAACTTGGGCATCTGCTCCACCGAAGCATCGAAGGGGCCGCGCAGAAAGTTGGCCATGCGGATTTCCGACACCTGCCCCAACGTATCCAGGGCAATGATCGGTGCCAGGCAGCGGTAGTCGCTGTGACGGTCCTTGTTGCGAAACTCCACGGGGATTTCGCAGAGGCTTTTGAAAGATTCGGGGTCTTCCCGGCGCAAGGCGTCGGCAATGGCAAAGCCGTCGACAAAAATGCTCTCGCCACCCTCGGCGTCATTGACCAGGCAATGCAGGAATTGCAGCCCCGGTTGCAACTCCCGGGTTGGCAAATCGCTGTGCAGCGGCAGGTTGAACGCGGTGTAGGCGTTGCTGTCGGCGTCGGCCTTGGATTGCACGTTGAACAGCACGCCGAAATTGCTCTCGCGGATGAAGGAAATCCGTTGGGCGATCAGTTTCAGAGAGTCGGGCTCGGTGGGCATGCCACGGACTTGGGTCAATCCGACATCCCGTACCGCCAACAACCATTGCAACAAAGCGTCGGAGTCGTTCATCAGCGCCTGATACTCGAATACCGGCAACTGAACATTACTGTGCCAAAGCCTGGCTTTTGGCTTGCGTGCCTGGCGCTCGGCGCGGGACTCGTCGTCATAGGCGTGGGCGCGCAGCCAGCCGGGGTCGAAGCGGCTGCTGTGGCCGTCCTGCCAATCAACCGACAGGCAACCTTCGGTGTCGATGTGCACTTGGTCAAGGATCAAGTCTTGAGCTACATCGACGATTTCCAGCACTTGCTCGCGGGTCACGGTGTAGACGCACTGCGGGCACGGGCAATTGTCCCGTAGCCATTGATGGTGGAAGGGGCTGACGCGATCGTCGGCCCAGCTCACCAGAACACGGTCCGCCAGAGTCTGCACGCCAGCCAGCGCGCTGATCAACGGATAGGTACGAAAGTCGGCAAAGGCAGCGGCGGTGTTCATGGCGATCTCCTTGTTATTTTTTTTGGGGTAATGCGATCACTCGGCCAATGTACTCGGGCGCTGGCAGGTCTGCCTGTTCGGCGACGATGGCTTGCAGCTGGCTCAAGGACTGCTCGCTGAACGGTGCCGAACGCGGCCCGGCGAGGTCCACGTGCAGCAGCATCTGTTCATTGCCAGCCAGTTCCCGGGCATCACCCACCAGATGCAGGCTGTGATAGAGGTGCACGCGCTTGTTGTCGTGGGCGATGATTTGGGTGTGCACTTCGACCTGGGCGTCGAGCTTCACCTCGTGCAGGTAATTGAGGTGCAGTTCGAGGGTGAACAGCGAGT
Source organism: Pseudomonas sp. BF-B-30 (assembly GCF_019956305.1). Classification (NCBI taxonomy): domain Bacteria; kingdom Pseudomonadati; phylum Pseudomonadota; class Gammaproteobacteria; order Pseudomonadales; family Pseudomonadaceae; genus Pseudomonas; species Pseudomonas sp. BF-B-30. The sequence goes on from NZ_JAHBDG010000024.1 coordinate 13,543, forward strand.
TGCCGCTGGCCTCGCGGCTGTTGCTGTCCAGGCCCAGGCGATCCATCAGGGCATCGGTGGCGTAGCTGAAAATCAGCAGGTAGAAGGCGTCGCGCAGGTGGCCGTTGTAGTCGACCCAGTCGGGGATGATGGTGGTTTGGTAGGTGGTGAGGGTGGGCATGGTTTAACTTCCAATATGTGTGGTGACGGTACCGTCGCTTTCGCGAGCAAGCCCGCTCCCACAGGTGACCGAGTTGTATCAGGCACCTGCGATCAAATGTGGGAGCGGGCTTGCTCGCGAAGGGGGCAGACCTGCTGGCCCATTAGCTTGAGGTTTACTCGCTGAAGGTCATCCCATGCTTCTCTTTGGTGGTCTTCACTGCCTCCAGCACCGCCAGCAGGCAGTCATCACGATAGCGCTCCAGCGCCGAAATGCTGTGTTTACCCAGTTGATCGCTGGTGCCATCGACCACATCATCGATCAGTTTGTCGGTCAGCTCCGGCGCCGGCAGGTAGGTCCACGGCAATTGCAACGCCGGGCCGAACTGCGCCATGAAGTGACGCATGCCGGCATCGCCGCCGGCCAGGGTGTAGGTCAGGAAGGTGCCCATGAACGACCAGCGCAAACCCGCGCCGAAGCGGATGGCGTCGTCGATTTCGCCGGTGGTCGCCACGCCGTCGTTGACCAGGTGCAGCGCCTCACGCCACAGTGCTTCGAGCAGGCGGTCGGCGATGAACCCCGGCACTTCCTTGCGCACGTGCAGCGGGCGCATCCCCAGGGATTCATAGACCTTCATGGCCGCTTGCACCGCTTCAGGGGCGGTGTTTTTACCGCCGACCACTTCCACCAGTGGCAGCAGGTAAACCGGGTTGAACGGGTGACCGACCACACAGCGTTCCGGGTGCATGGCGCTCTCGTAGAACTCGCTCGGCAACAGGCCAGAGGTGCTGGAACCGATCAGCGCATTGGGCTTGGCTGCCGCGCTGATTTTGCTGTGCAGGTCCAGTTTCAGCTCCAGCCGTTCCGGGGCGCTCTCCTGGATGAAATCGGCATCGCGCACGCACTCTTCGATGGTTGCGACAAATCGCAGGCGATCTTGCGATGCACCCGGCGCCAAACCTTGTTTTTCCAGTGCGCCCCAAGCGTTGGCGACACGCTTGCGCAGGGCCGCTTCGGCACCGGGGGCCGGGTCCCAGGCCACTACATCCAGGCCATGGGCGAGGGCGCGGGATACCCAGCCGCTGCCGATGACACCGCTGCCTAACGCTGCGAAGGTTTTGATTTCGGTGATAAAGCTCATGGTCACGTCCTAAAGAGTTCAGAGATTTCTTGTGGGAGCGGGCTTGCTCGCGAAAGCGGTGGTTCTACCGCTGAAGATGTGCCGGATGCACCGGCCTCTTCGCGAGCAAGCCCGCTCCCACAGGGGTATGCGTAGGTGTGATTAACCGCGCTTGGTCAGGCCCATTTTTGCTCGGCCTTCAGCCGGGGTCAGGACGCGGGCACCGAGGCGGCTGAGGATTTCCGAGGCGCGCTCGACCAGTTGGCCGTTGGTCGCCAGTACGCCCTTGTCCAGCCACAGGTTGTCTTCCAGCCCGACTCGCACGTTGCCGCCGAGCAACACTGCTTGTGCCGCCATCGGCATCTGCATGCGACCGATACCGAAACCGGCCCAGACCGCGTCGGCCGGCAGGTTGTCGACCATGGCTTTCATGGTGGTGGTGTCCGCCGGTGCGCCCCAAGGGATGCCCAGGCACAGCTGGAACAACGGGTTGTCGAGCAGGCCTTCCTTGATCATCTGCTTGGCGAACCACAGGTGGCCGGTGTCGAAGATCTCCAGCTCGGCTTTCACGCCCAGCTCCTGGATGCGTTTGGCGCCAGCGCGCAGTTGGGCCGGGGTGGAGACGTAAATGGTGTCGCCGTCGCCGAAGTTCAGGGTGCCGCAGTCGAGGGTGCAGATTTCCGGCAGCAGTTCTTCGACGTGGGCCAGGCGGGTCAGCGGGCCGACCAGATCGGTGTTCGGGCCGAATTCCATCGGGTTCTCGCCCGCGCCGATTTCCAGGTCGCCGCCCATGCCGGCGGTGAGGTTGACGATGATGTCCACGTCCGCTTCGCGGATGCGCTCCATCACTTCACGGTACAGCGCCACGTCACGGCTGAACTTGCCGGTTTGCGGGTCACGCACATGGCAGTGAACCACGGTGGCACCGGCCTTGGCGGCTTCCACGGCGGCAGCCGCGATTTGTTTCGGGGTGACCGGCACGTGTGGGCTCTTGGCGGTCGTGTCGCCAGCACCGGTGAGTGCGCAGGTGATGATGACGTCGTGGTTCATTTGGCGGTTCCTTACAGGCGAGTTTTTGGTTTTGGCCAGGCGTGGTGATCCCGTTCGCAGCCCGTTGGGGCTGCGAGTCGGTGGTTCATTCGGTTTATTTACTGGTCAGTTGCAGGTTTTCAGCGGCCGGTTTGCCATCGAAGGTGGTGACGCCTTCAAGCCAGCGTTTTTTGTCCTGCGGGTGATCCTTGAGCCATTGTTTGGCCGACTCGAAAGCGTCCTTGTGATCCAGCAGCGGCTGCATCATCCGGCTCTCGTCTTCGGCGGTGAACGTCAGGTTGCTCAGCAGGCGACCGATGTTCGGGCATTGTTCGGCGTAGGTCGGTGCGGTGACGGTCCATACGGTGGCCTTGCCTTCGTTCGGGCCGAGGGCGTTATCGCTGCCGGTGAGGTAGGTCATTTTCACGTTGACGTTCATTGGGTGCGGCGCCCAGCCGAAGAACACCACGGCTTCGTTGCGACGCACGGCGCGATCCACCGCGGCGAGCATGCCGGCTTCGCTGGATTCGACCAGCTGGAACTTGCCGAGGCCGAACTGGTTCTTGGAGATCATCGCCTTGATCTGGGTGTTGGCGCCCGAGCCAGGCTCGATGCCGTAGATTTTGCCGCCCAGTTCTTTTTCGAATTTGGCGATGTCAGCGAAGGTTTTCAGGCCCTTGTCGGCTAGGTAGGTCGGCACGGCGAGGGTCGCGCGGGCGTCCTGCAGGCTTGGCGCATCAAGCACCTTGACCTGTTTGGCGTCGACGAACGGGGTGATGGTCTGGGTCATCAGCGGGTTCCAGTAGCCGAGGAACAGGTCCAGACGCTGGTCGCGGATCCCGGCGAAGATGATTTGCTGGGAGGCGCTGGTCTGTTTGGTGCTGTAGCCGAGGCCGTCGAGCAATACCTGGGTCATGGCACTGGTGGCGATCACGTCGGTCCAGTTCACTACACCCATGCGCACGTTCTGGCACGCGGCGGGTTCGGCGGCCATGACACTGGCGCTCAGTAACGCGGTACCACTGAGTGCAAGAACACAGCTGCTGATCAGTCGTTTCATCTCAGGTTCCTCGGCAGTTCGTTATTGTGAGTTCCGGTGTCTGATGCGCCGGTGATGCCAAGTTACGCAGCAAAGCACCGATGAAAGCGCACTGCGGCGACCAGCTCTTGCACTGCAGCGACCTGTGCTCTTGAATGCCGCTCGCAACTGGCGTATCAACATCCCTACGCTGCCCGCCCTCTCGTTACCTGGCCTCTTGTTACCTGCTAAGCGAGTGCGCTCCATGTCCCAGGATTTCTACTTCTTGTTGATGCCGGGTTTCTCGGCCATCGGATTTATCTCGGCCATCGAGCCGTTACGGGTGGCCAATCGCTTTCGTGGCGAGCTATATCGCTGGCATGTGCTGAGCGCCGATGGCGGGGCGGTGCTGGCCAGCAACGGTATGTCGGTCAACGCCGATGCGGCGCTGGAGCCGCTGAAGAAAGGCGCGACGCTGCTGGTGGTCGCCGGGTTCGAGCCCCTGAAATTCACCACCCCGGCGCTGGAACACTGGCTGCGCCGCCTGGACCACGAAGGCGTGACCCTCGGCGGCATCGACACCGGCAGCTTCATCCTCGCCGAGGCGGGTTTGCTCGACGGCCATCGCCTGACCCTGCACTGGGAAGCCATCGACGCGTTCAAGGAATCTTATCCACAGCTCAGCGTCACCCAGGAACTGTTCGAGATCGACCGCCGTCGCATCACCTCTGCTGGCGGCACCGCCTCTATTGATTTAATGCTGGATCTGATCTCCCAGGCCCATGGCCCGGAGCTGGCGATCCAGGTCAGCGAGCAATTCGTGCTTGGCCGCATCCGCCCGCGCAAAGACCATCAGCGCATGGAAGTCGCCACCCGTTATGGCATCAGCAACAAGAAGCTGGTTCACGTGATCGGCGAGATGGAGCAGCACAGCGAACCGCCGCTGAGCACGCTGGAACTGGCGGAATCGATCAAGGTGACGCGGCGGCAGCTGGAGCGCCTGTTTCGCCTGCATCTGAACGACACGCCGAGCAATTTCTACCTGCGATTGAGGCTGGAGAAAGCCCGGCAGTTGCTGCGCCAGACCGACATGAGCGTGCTGGAAGTGAGCATTGCCTGCGGGTTTGAATCGCCGTCGTATTTCACCCGCAGTTATCGAGCGAAGTATGAGCGGTGCCCGCGGGAGGATCGACGCACCGCCAAGGCATAAACCCCCGAGAAACCTGTGGGAGCGGGCTTGCTCGCGAAAGCGGTGTGTCAATCGGCACAGATGTCAGCTGACAGACTGCATTCGCGAGCAAGCCCGCTCCCACATTTGATCACCAGTGTCTGGAGGGGCGGTTACTTCTTCAGTAACGCCGAACATGCCGCCTTGTACGCCTCATGCTGATACTTGTTCAGCGTCCCCGGCAGCTCGAAATTGTGCTTTTTGGCTTGGGCATTGATGGTCTGCGGCGACAGCAAGGTCACCTCGCAATTCTCCAACAACTGGAAAACCCCCTCGATCTTGAAGGTCGTTGGCCCGCCAGCGAACTCGCCTTTCTTGCTGCGTTTCTTGATCGCAATGCGGTCGATGGAATTCTCACGGACAAACGAAGCGACCTGAGCGGCAAACACTTTGACGTTGGCGGCTTCGTCATCATCGTCCAGGGCAATTTTCTTGGTGGCGAGCGCGACATGGCTCAGCGCCTGACCGTCCAGCGTGGCCACGGCGATGATCGCTTCGCTGCCTTTGATTTCGATGCCGCAGACTTTCATGTTCAATCCCATTAGTGACAGAGGGTGTGCAGCTTACAGCTCAAGCTGGCTGGGGAACGGATCACTCCTGCCCAATCGACTCCAAAAACTCCGACCGCTCGTCGCTCATCCGTGCAATGCAATCGTTCTGGGCAATGGTGAGCGCCTTGCTGCCACTGGTGGCCGGGAAGGCTTCGACGGCGCAGTCTGCGTCGCGGGTCTTCAGCCATTGCTGTTGGGCGGCTTTGATCTTGGCGGTGATGTCGGCCAGTTGCGACGGGTTTTTGCCGTACTGCGACTGCATGCGCTCGGTCAGGCCCTGGAGGTTTTCCTTGAGCAGGTCTTCGGCGGAGGTTTTGCTGAAGGCCGAGCACTCGAGGGTCTGGATGTCGTTTTCGACTTTGTCGCAGGGATTGTCGTCGGCCACCTCCGCTGCGTGTACGCCGGTCGCAATCAGTGCCATTGCCAGAATGATCGATTTCATTATCGTCGCCGCTCTTGTCCAGTGAAGCATCCAGTGATGCGGCGAATTCTGGCCCAAGCCAGGGGCCTTGAACAGGTCGATGATTGTGCCTGGCGACGACCCTTTGTCGCGGATTGACGCTTTCGGCAAACCCCCTGTCGTTTTTGCACCCGGCTGCCCCTGCACCGAGGCATATGCTGGCCCCAAAGCGCCGGCACACGATTCGGCGCATGAATCGCTAACAAGGGGACAGCCTGATGAGCCCAGCCGAATTGCACGCCGACAGCATCGTTATCGACGGGCTGATTATCGCCAAGTGGAACCGTGAACTGTTCGAAGACATGCGCAAGGGCGGTCTGACGGCGGCTAACTGCACCGTGTCGGTGTGGGAGGGCTTTCAGGCCACCGTCAACAACATCGCCGCGAGCCAGAAGCTGATTCGCGAGAACAGCGACCTGGTGATCCCGGTGCGCACCACCGCCGACATCCGTAAAGCCAAGGAGCAGGGCAAGACCGGCATCCTGTTCGGCTTCCAGAACGCTCACGCCTTCGAAGACCAGATCGGCTATGTCGAGGTCTTCAAGCAGCTGGGCGTCGGCATTGTGCAGATGTGCTACAACACCCAGAACCTGGTGGGCACCGGCTGTTACGAGCGTGACGGAGGCCTGTCGGGCTTTGGTCGCGAAATCGTCGCCGAGATGAACCGCGTTGGTGTGATGTGCGACCTGTCCCACGTCGGTTCCAAGACTTCCGAAGAAGTCATCCTCGAGTCGAAGAAACCGGTCTGCTACTCCCACTGCCTGCCATCGGGGCTCAAGGAGCACCCGCGCAACAAGTCCGATGAAGAACTGAAGTTCATCGCCGACCACGGCGGCTTTGTCGGCGTGACCATGTTCGCGCCGTTCCTGGCCAAGGGCATCGATTCGACCATCGACGACTACGCCGAAGCCATCGAGTACGTGATGAACATCGTCGGCGAAGACGCCATCGGCATCGGCACCGACTTCACCCAGGGCCATGGCCAGGACTTCTTCGAATACCTGACCCACGACAAGGGCTACGCCCGCCGCCTGACCAGCTTCGGCAAGATCATCAACCCGCTGGGCATCCGCACCGTGGGCGAGTTCCCGAACCTGACCGAGACCCTGCTCAAGCGCGGCCACTCCGAGCGCGTGGTACGCAAGATCATGGGCGAGAACTGGGTCAACGTCTTGAAAGATGTCTGGGGCGAATAAGCCGCTGCACCTCTGAATCCTTTCCCCCGGCCGCCCGCGCCGGGGGCAACACCAAAATTTTTCTGGAGTTAAGTTTCCATGGCCAAGATCGCCCCGCAATTGCCAATCGAAGTCGACAGCGAAACCGGTGTCTGGACCTCCGACGCCCTGCCGATGCTGTACGTGCCGCGCCATTTCTTCGTCAACAACCACATGGGCATCGAGGAAGTGCTGGGCGCTGAAGCCTATGCCGAAATCCTCTACAAGGCCGGCTACAAGTCCGCCTGGCACTGGTGTGAAAAAGAAGCCGAATGCCACGGCCTGGAAGGCGTCGCGGTGTTCGAGCACTACATGAAGCGCCTGTCGCAGCGCGGCTGGGGCCTGTTCAAGATCCAGGACATCGACCTCGACAAAGGCACCGCCAGCGTCAAGCTCGAACACTCGGCATTCGTCTACGTGTACGGCAAGGTCGGGCGCAAGGTCGACTACATGTTCACTGGCTGGTTTGCAGGGGCCATGGATCAGATCCTCGCCGCTCGCGGCAGCAAGATCCGCACCGTGGCCGAACAAGTCTACGGTGGCTCCGAAGAGGGCCACGAAGACGGCTTGTTCACCGTCAAGCCGTTGTAAGTCGAGGAACCCGCCATGGCTTTCGAAGCAATGTTCCAGCCGATCCAGATCGGCAAACTGACCATCCGCAACCGCGTGCTCAGCACCGCGCACGCCGAGGTCTATGCCACCGACGGCGGCATGACCACCGACCGGTACGTCAAGTATTACGAAGAGAAAGCCAAGGGCGGTATCGGCCTGGCGATTTGTGGCGGTTCGTCCGTGGTGGCCATCGACAGCCCGCAGGAATGGTGGAGTTCGGTGAACCTGTCCACCGACCGCATCATTCCGCACTTCCAGAATCTTGCCGACGCCATGCACAAGCACGGCGCCAAGATCATGATCCAGATTACCCACATGGGCCGTCGCTCGCGTTGGGACGGTTTCAACTGGCCGACGCTGATGTCGCCGTCAGGCGTGCGCGAGCCGGTGCACCGTGCCACTTGCAAAACCATCGAGCCGGAAGAGATCTGGCGGGTGATCGGCAACTACGCTCAAGCGGCCCGCCGCGCCAAGGCCGGTGGCCTGGACGGTGTCGAACTGTCGGCGGTGCATCAGCACATGATCGACCAGTTCTGGAGCCCACGGGTCAACAAGCGTACCGACGAATGGGGCGGCACCTTCGAAGGCCGCATGAAGTTCGGTCTGGAAGTGCTCAAGGCCGTGCGCGCCGAGGTTGGTGACGATTTCTGCGTGGGCATGCGCATCTGCGGTGACGAGTTCCACCCGGATGGTCTTTCCCACGAAGACATGAAGCAGATCGCCAAGTATTACGACGATACCGGCATGCTCGACTTCATTGGCGTCGTGGGTTCGGGTTGCGACACCCACAACACCCTGGCCAACGTGATTCCGAACATGAGTTATCCGCCGGAGCCGTTCCTGCATCTGGCTGCCGGCATCAAGGAAGTGGTCAAGGTTCCAGTGCTGCACGCGCAGAACATCAAGGACCCTAACCAGGCCACACGTATCCTGGAAGGCGGTTACGTCGACATGGTCGGCATGACCCGCGCGCACATCGCCGACCCGCACCTGATCGCCAAGATCAAAATGGGCCAGATCGACCAGATCAAACAATGCGTCGGTGCCAACTACTGCATCGACCGTCAGTATCAGGGTCTGGATGTGCTGTGCATTCAGAACGCCGCGACTTCTCGTGAATACATGGGCTTGCCGCACATCATCGAAAAAACCACTGGCGTGAAACGCAAGGTGGTGGTGGTCGGCGCCGGTCCCGCCGGGATGGAAGCCGCCCGCGTGGCCGCCGAGCGTGGCCACGACGTGACCCTGTTCGAGAAAAAGGAATTCATCGGCGGGCAGATCACCACCGCATCGAAAGCCCCGCAACGGGACCAGATCGCCGGTATCACCCGCTGGTATCAACTGGAACTGGCGCGGTTGAAAGTCGACCTGCGCCTGGGCACCGCGGCTGACGCGCCAACCATCATGGACCTGCGTCCGGACGTGGTGGTGCTGGCCGTCGGCGGTCATCCGTTCATCGAGCAGAACGAACACTGGGGCGCGGCTGAAGGCCTGGTGGTCAGCAGCTGGGACATCCTCGACGGCAAGGTGGCACCGGGCAAGAACGTGCTGGTCTACGACACCATTTGCGAGTTCACCGGCATGTCGACCGCCGACTTCCTCGCCGACAAGGGCAGTCAGGTCGAGATCGTCACCGACGACATCAAGCCTGGTGTGGCGATTGGCGGTACGTCGTTCCCGACTTACTACCGCAGCATGTACCCGAAAGAAGTGATCATGACCGGCGACATGATGCTGGAGAAGGTCTACCGCGAAGGCGACAAGCTCGTAGCGGTACTGGAAAACGAATACACCGGCGCCAAAGAGGAGCGGGTGGTTGACCAGGTGGTCGTGGAAAACGGCGTGCGTCCGGACGAAGAAATCTACTACGCGCTGAAGGAAGGCTCGCGCAACAAAGGCCAGATCGACGTCGAAGCCTTGTTCGCGATCAAGCCGCAACCTTGCCTGGAACAGAGCGGCGACGGCTACCTTCTGTTCCGCATCGGCGACTGCGTGGCCCAGCGTAACGTGCACGCGGCGATCTACGACGCGTTGCGGCTGTGCAAGGATTTCTAAAACCACACCGAACCAATGTGGGAGCGGGCTTGCTCGCGAAGAACGATAACGCGGTACACCTGATACACCGCGTCGCCTGATTCGCGAGCAAGCCCGCTCCCACATGAGACCCCGAGGTCTTTGGGAGCTTCACCATGTTGAACACCCTTCTTCCAATCCTGTTGTTCGCCGCCCTGGGCCTTGGTGTCCTGGGCGCGTTGCGGCGGGTGGCCATGTGGCGCCGGGGCCGAGCCTCCAAGGTCGACCTGATCGGCGGCCTGTTCGCCATGCCCAAGCGCTACATGGTCGACTTGCACCATGTGGTAGCGCGGGACAAATACATTGCCAACACCCACGTCGCCACGGCTGGCGGTGCGGTGGCGTCCATCGTGCTGGCGATTCTGGTGCATGGTTTCGGCCTGCATAACCGCTTCCTCGGCTATGCGTTGCTGCTGATGTCGGCGGTGATGTTCGTCGGCGCGATCTTCGTTTACCTGCGTCGGCGCAATCCGCCGGCGCGCCTGTCGAAAGGCCCGTGGATGCGTCTGCCGAAAAGCCTGCTGGCGTTCTCGGCCTCGTTCTTCCTGTTGACCCTGCCGGTGGCGGGCATCCTGCCGGAAAATTTCGGTGGCTGGCTGTTGGCGGCGATTCTCGGGGTTGGCGTGTTGTGGGGTGTGTCGGAACTGTTCTTCGGCATGACCTGGGGCGGGCCGATGAAACACGCCTTTGCCGGTGCCCTGCACCTGGCCTGGCACCGCCGCGCCGAACGCTTTGGTGGTGGTCGTTCCACGGGGTTGAAACCGCTGGATCTTAGCGACTTGACCGCGCCACTGGGTGTGGAAAAACCCAAGGATTTCACCTGGAACCAGTTGCTCGGCTTCGACGCCTGCGTGCAGTGCGGTAAATGCGAAGCAGCGTGCCCGGCCTTCGCCGCCGGTCAGCCGCTGAACCCGAAAAAACTGATTCAGGACATGGTCGTCGGCCTGGCCGGTGGCACCGATGCCAAGTTCGCCGGCAGCCCGTACCCAGGCAAAGCCATTGGCGAGCACGCGGGCAATCCGCATCAGCCGATCGTCAACGGTCTGGTAGATGCCGAGACGCTGTGGTCGTGCACCACTTGCCGCGCTTGCGTCGAGGAATGCCCGATGATGATCGAGCACGTCGATGCCATCGTCGACATGCGCCGTCATCTGACCCTGGAAAAAGGCGCGACCCCGAACAAGGGTGCCGAAGTCCTGGAAAACCTGATCGCCACCGACAACCCTGGCGGTTTCGCGCCGGGCGGGCGGATGAACTGGGCAGCGGACCTGAACCTCAACCTGCTTAGCGAAAAGAAATCCACCGACGTGCTGTTCTGGGTCGGCGATGGCGCCTTCGACATGCGTAACCAGCGCACCCTGCGCGCCTTCGTCAAAGTGCTCAAGGCGGCGAAAATCGACTTCGCCGTGCTCGGCCTCGAAGAGCGCGACAGCGGTGACGTGGCCCGGCGCCTGGGCGACGAAGCAACCTTCCAGCTGTTGGCCAAGCGCAACATCCAGACCCTGGCCAAATACAGTTTCAACCGTATCGTCACCTGCGATCCGCACAGTTTCCACGTGCTGAAAAACGAGTACGGCGCCTTCGATGGTAACTACCTGGTGCAGCACCACAGCACCTACATGGCGGAAATCATCGATGCTGGCGCGCTCAATCTTGGCCAGCACAAAGGCGATAGCGTGACCTATCACGATCCGTGCTACCTCGGCCGTTACAACGGCGAATACGAGGCACCGCGCCAGGTTCTGCGCGCGCTCGGGATTGAAGTGAAAGAAATGCAGCGTTCCGGCTTCCGCTCCCGCTGCTGCGGCGGTGGCGGCGGCGCGCCGATCACCGACATTCCCGGCAAGCAGCGCATTCCCGACATGCGCATGGAAGACATCCGCGAAACCGGCGCCGAACTGGTGGCCGTGGGTTGTCCACAGTGCACCGCGATGCTTGAAGGCGTGGTCGAACCACGTCCGCTGATCAAGGACATCGCCGAACTGGTGGCTGATGCGTTGCTCGAAGACGCCGCGCCGGGAAAGCCTTCGGCACCGGCCAAACGTGAACCTGCGGAGGTGCATTGATGAGTGACATTATCCGCCGCGACCCTCGCGCCGAATGGATCGCCCGCAACCGTCTGCACCCGCTGCACGCGGCCATGCAGCCAGCGCAACACAGCTGGATGGGGCCTAACGGCGTCATCCGCAAGAATCCTCACGGGATCGGTTTTATCGGTCCCAATGGGATCAAACGGATCGACCGCAGTGGCGCTCAGCAAGGCGGGACGACTAAACGTTCGGCCGCGGTTGAAGTGCAGTTGCCGCTGCATCAAGTGACTGCGCCCGCGTTTTACATCAGCGTGGTGCCGGACATGGTCGGCGGTCGCTTGAGCAGTCACGACCGCGATCTGCTGGGCCTGGCCCATCAACTGGCCGGCAAGGACGGCGCTGTATTGGCCGTGGTGTTCGGCGAGCACAAGGAAAGCGCTTTCGCCACGGCGGGCGTTGACCGCTTGCTGGTACTGGAAGGTGACGAATTCAGCGGTTATGCACCGGAACAACGGGTCCAGGGCCTGCGGGCTGTGGATAACCAGTTCAGCCCGCGTCACTGGTTGCTGCCGGACAGCCGCAGCGGTGGCGGCGAGCTGGGGCGGCGCTTTGCTGCTGCACTGGGCGAACGCCCGGCCACGCGGGTCTGGCAGGTCAAGGATCAGGAGTGCATCGGCCGCGCCGGCGCGGGTCTGCAAGACCTTGCCCGTCCACTGGCGCGACTGATCCTGGCGGCTGCCGAGTGCGCCGAACCGGTCAGCGAAACCCGTCACGAAGCGCTGCCCGTGGAGTTATCCACAACCGTGGCCCGCAGCCTGTCGCGGATCGAAGACCTGGGTGCGGTGGCAGTCGATCCGGCGGCCATCCCCATGGCCGAAGCCGAATTCATTTTCTCCGGCGGCAACGGGGTCAAGGACTGGGGACTTTTCCACCGGACCGCAGAGGCCCTCGGCGCGACCGAAGGCGCATCGCGGGTGGCGGTGGACGATGGGTTCATGGCCCGCGACCGTCAGGTCGGGGCATCCGGCACCTGGGTCACCGCGCGGGTCTATGTGGCGGTGGGGATTTCCGGAGCGATCCAGCACCTGCAAGGCATTGGTGCCTGCGACAAGGTGGTGGCGATCAACCTCGACCCTGGTTGCGACATGATCAAACGGGCCGACCTGTCGGTGATTGGCGAAAGTGCCGAGATTCTTCAAGCCTTGATCGAGGCGGTAGAGGCTTACCGCAACGACGCCAAGCGCGATGCGGCTTAAGGGAAGGAAAGGGTTATGAGCACGAAAATCATCAGCCTGGTGTCCATCGGCGCCCACCCGACATCCGGTCGGCCGCGTCGCGCGGAACAGGATGCGCGGGCGGTGGAACTGGGCCTGCAATTGGCTGGGGATAACTTGCAGGTGCTGCATGCCGGCGACATCACCGAGCCTGCATTGCGCGCGTATCTGGGCATGGGCCTGGAACAACTGCACGTGCTGGAACAACCACAAGGCGCCGACGCGCTGCCGGCGCTGACCGATTATCTGCGCGATGCCGGGGCCCAGGTGGTGTTGACCGGCAGCCAGGCGGAAACCGGCGAAGGATCGGGCATGTTGCCATTCCTCCTCGCTGAAAACCTGGGCTGGCCGCTGGTGGTGGGGTTGGCGCAAGTCGAGTCCATCGATGGCGGTTCGGCGCTGGTGCTGCAAGCGTTGCCGCGTGGTCAGCGTCGTCGCTTGAAGGTTCGCTTGCCGTTCCTGGCAACTGTGGATAACGCCGCGCCCAAGCCACGGCAGAGTGCCTACGGCCCGGCCCGACGCGGCGTGCTGCAAGCACAGGACGTCGAGGTCATCGACGATGAACTGCTCGCGGTCGCCACCCTGCAGCCGGCCAAGCCACGGCCCAAGCGCCTGAAGGTGATCAAGGCCAAGAGCGGCGCCGATCGCATGAAAGCCGCGACGGCCAAGGCCAGCGGTGGCGGTGGGCAAGTGCTCAAGGGCGTTACGGCGCAAGCGGGGGCAGAAGCGATCCTCAAGCTGCTGATTGAAGAGGGTGTGGTCCGCTAATCACATAGTCACCGCAAGTCCACTGTGGGAGCGGGCTTGCTCGCGAAGGCGTCGTGTCAGTCGAGATTCTGATTGCCTGACACACCGCTTTCGCGAGCAAGCCCGCTCCCACATTGGGTTGTGTTAACCCCCCAGATTGTGAGGAAACGATGGCTGTTGAATTTCGTTCGGCGGTCCGCGCGGATGCGCGTGAGATTGCGCGGTTGTTCCAGATTTCATCCGAAGGCGCTTCAGACTACATCTGGAGCCAGATCGCGGAGCCCGGCCAGGATCTGTTGGACGTCGGCACCATTCGGTATGCCCGGGACGACGTGGATTTCTCCTACCAGAATTGCCTGATTGCCGAGGCCGGTGGCCAGGTCATTGGCATGATGCACAGCTACGTGATGCGCCACGATCCACTGGCGGAGCCGACGACTGACCCGGTACTGGCGCCTTACGCCGACATGGAAGTGCCCGACACGCTCTATATCTCCAGCCTTGCCCTGCACGAGGGCTGGCGCAACAGGGGCCTGGGCGTGCAGTTTCTCGCCCATGCTCAAGAGCGTGCCGACCAACTGGGGCTCAATGGCCTGAGCCTGATCGACTATGCCGCCAACACTGGCGCCCGGCGCTTTTACGAGCGGCACGGTTTCGAGATCATCAAAACCTGCCAGGTCACCCCTCATCCCATGATCCGCGTCACCGGTGACGCCTATCTTATGCACAGGCCCTGAGTCTGCGGGGGTTCTAACCAGCGAAGGTTATCCACAACGCCACGCGCCCTCGTCCCACGTTGACGAGGGCGATGAGCTACAGTTTTCTATGCGCTGATCAAGAGTGCGACACGCTTTCGGGAGTTTTCAGACGTTCAGCGCTGACTCATGAAATCCGGTTTTTATGACTGGCTTGAACATGAAGACTTTCGCTCTTCCGGCGCTTTTTGCATCGACCCTGTGGATATCCACCGGCTTGCTGTCTGCTGTCCCGGCAAACGTGCCCGTGGCTGATCAGGACTTTTATCAATGGCTGGAGACCGGGCAGGGGCGCGACGCGTCCCTGGCGCAGCTACGGCAGCAGTGCGACAAGGTACTGGATGCCGATAAGCACCTCAGCTGTTCAGTGACGGTCCTGGCCAGAATGCTCGAAGCCAAGGCCGCCAACCAAATCCCCGAATACTATCTGGCCATCAAGGGTAAGCATGCCCGGGCGATTGCGGTCGATGCCGACCTGAATGCCCTGTTCTCCATGTTTGGCAGCGAATCATTGGCTATTCTGACGAGGGCTGGCAATTTCTCGGTCAAGGGATCTGCCCGACATGAGGTGCTGCAGCTCCATCCGTATGCCAATGACTTCTACATCGCTGAACAATCGCTGCCATTTATCGAGGTCGGAACGGCCAACGGTGTCTCGGCGCGTTTTGTACTGGACACGGGGGCACCGCAAACCCGGGTCAACATTGAAACTGCGAAACAGATGGGGATCAGGATGTTGCCCGATGCTCATTATCGCTACAGCACGTTTTATGGCGAAAGGGGCCTGGCCGCGAGGTTGGGAATTCTCGGGTCACTGAGAGTCGGCACCCGTGAGTTCAGGAACGTCCTGGTCTTTGTCAGCGACCGGGATAATTTGTTGGGGCTGGATCTGATCAGCAAGCTGGGGCGCTTGAAGATAACCAGGAGAACACTGGAACTTAATCCGCCGCCTGCCCGGCGCTGTGATGCGCCAATTGTCTTGAGCCGCCTGGATCTCAACCAACGGCTGGTAGTTGCCGCACAGCTGGATCGTCGGACAACGCAAGCCATCATCGATACGGGAAATGTCGACTACCTGACGGCCGCGTCGCCCGGCAGGCAAGTCAGCGTGGCGCAGGCGCTGACACCGGGAGGCTCGAACGTTTACACCGGCGACAATAAGCACTTTCAACGCTTCACCGGCGTATTGGCCCTGCAAGGCGACACCTTGGTGGTCAGCTACAAATACTACCCGGGCTTTACCATCCCGCCGTCGTTGGTGGACGGACAATACGTGCCGTCGATATTACTCGGATGGCGCGCCTTCAAAGACTTTGAATTGAACCTGGATCTCGATTCAGGTCGCTCATGCCTCAATAGAGTCTGAACAGCTTGGACGGTTACCCACAATCCCTGTTGGTGGTTCTGTGGATAACATGTTCGCCCCTCGCTACACCCCATACAAATCAAGCCTTGCATGGTGTCGATCAAAAAACACCCAGTCTGGTTCGTGGTTTTTCCATGCATTTTCAAGAGGATATGTGCTGCTGTCGATGCAAAATTGCCCCCAATCTCTGTTGGCGCTTCTGTGGATAAGATGTTTGCTATCGGCTGCAGGCCTTATAAACAGCGGCGTGTAGGCTTTTGATTATAAAATGATCAAAAGCCCGTTTAGCGCCGTGAACCTCCGCGCAAACGCCGAGTTCCTGCGGGTTTTAGCGGTTTTCCACAGCCCCTGCGAAGTTAACCCCAAAGTCTGTTGGCGCTTCTGTGGATAAGGTGTTTGCCATCCTCTGAAAGCCTTGCAGTCCGTGACTTTCAGGCTTCTGGTTAAAAAATGACCAGCGCGCCAGTGGAAGCATGCTTCTGGATAAGTCACGTTTTTTCTTTGGTTTTTGTGAAGATATTTTGCAGTCTTTCCACAGTTGTCCCCAATAGCTGTGGGTGGAGATGTGGATAACTTGTTTGCGGAAGGCTGGGAGGCGTGCGCAGCATAGCTCTGAACGAAATAGATCATATTTCGTACAGTTCTAAAGATAGAGGAATGTGTAGCGGGGAGAAAACCTGTTGCGAGCAAGCCCCTTGTAGGAGCGAGCTTGCTCGCGATGGTCGTGAACGATGACGCGAAAAGACAGATGACCCGCGGTGCCCCTGGATTTTTCGCGAGCAAGCTCGCTCCTACAGGGACATGCTTCAGCCTTGAACCGGAACCCCTTTGAGGTAAGGCGCAGGCTCGGCACCCAAGTTGCTCAGCAGGCGCTCGCTGTACCAGTCCACAAAGTTCACCACACCGAACTCATAGGTCTTGGAGTACGGACCAGGCTGGTACGCGGTGGAGTTGATGCCGCGCTGGTTTTCTTCGGCCAGGCGACGGTCCTGGTCGTTGGTGGCGTCCCAGACCTGGCGCATGCGCTCCACGTCGTAGTCCACGCCTTCGACCGCGTCCTTGTGCACGATCCACTTGGTGGTGACCATGGTTTCCTGGGCGCTGATCGGCCACACGGTGAACACGATGATGTGGTCGCCCATGCAGTGGTTCCAGGAGTGCGGCAGGTGCAGGATGCGCATCGAGCCCAGGTCCGGGTTCTTGATGCGACCCATCAGCTTGGCGCAGCCCTGCTTGCCGTCCATGGTCATCGACACGGTGCCCTTGAGCAGCGGCATGCGCACGATGCGGTTGCGCAGGCCGAAGCTGGCGTGGGCGTAAGGGATCTTCTCGGCTTCCCAGGCAGCGGCGGAGGCGGCTACGTGGTCCTTGAAGGCCTGGTCGGCGCGCGGGTCGGTGACGTCGTCCCACTCCAGCAGGGTTTTCAACAGTTCCGGGTGCGACGCGTTGCAGTGGTAGCACTCGCGGTTGTTTTCCAGCACCAGTTTCCAGTTGGCCTTTTCCATCAAGGTGGTTTGCACCGCCACCTTGGTGTTCTCCATGTCGTACGGTTCCATGTAGTGGTTGAGCGTCGACAGGAAGTCATCGATGGCCGGCGGGTTCTCCGCCAGGCTGATGAAGATGTAGCCGCCGGCGGTCTTCACGTTCACCGGCTTGAGGCCGTACTGGTTCATGTCGAAGTCGGCGCCCATTTCGGTGCCGGCGAACAGCAGGCGGCCGTCGAGTTCGTAGGTCCACTGGTGATAGTGGCAAACCAGCTTGGCGACCTTGCCCTTGTCGCTGGTGCACAGGCGCGAGCCACGGTGGCGGCAGACGTTGTGGAACGCGTGCACCACGCCTTCGGCGCCACGGATCACGATGATCGGGTTCTTGCCGATCTGCAGGGTCAGGTAGTTGCCCTTGGTAGGGATCTCGCAGGTCATGCCGGCGATCAACCACTCTTTCTGAAAGATTTCCTGCATGTCGATATCAAACAGGCGCTCGTCGGAGTAAAACGGCTGCGGCAGCGAGAACGTGCGCTCGCGCTCTTGCAGCATCTGCGCGGTGGCCTTGCGTGCGGGTTCCAGCGGATCGCCCAGGCTCAGGGTAGTAGTGACGTCCATCGTGTATTTCCTCAAGGCCATCTGCGTGGCCGCGAAAGTGGCTGATCAGGGTTGCTACGCAAGGTGTAAAGAATGTGTCTTGGTATGGGGCGAGTGTGGGGCCGGCGCAGGCCAGAACCTTATCCATGGGCGACATGGTGCAATCTGTTCCCGACGCGCAAGCCCCAGTCGTTGGGGGCTGGTCGCGATAAGCATGTCAATGTCGCAGATAGGTAAATGGGTGATCTGCGCTATACGCAGAATCGCCAACATGAAGGCCGGCAGTCGGCCGTGGAGATCAGCATGTCCAATAGTTTCCTGAATCCGGTAACCACCCAGACCTGGGCCAATGGTCGGCACATCGTCCGTTGCGTCAAAGTCATCCAGGAAACCTGGGATGTGCGCACCTTCTGCTTCATGGCCGATCAGCCGATCATGTTCTTCTTCAAACCGGGGCAGTTTGTCACCCTGGAGCTGGAGATTGAAGGCCAGCCGATCATGCGTTCGTACACCATTTCCAGCTCGCCATCGGTGCCGTACAGCTTTTCGGTGACCATCAAGCGCGTACCGGGTGGCAAGGTCTCCAACTGGCTGCACGACACTCTGCACGAAGGCCAGGAGCTGGCGGTGCACGGACCGGTCGGGCTGTTCAATGCCATGGACTTCACCGCGCCAAAGGTGCTTTACCTCAGCGGCGGCGTCGGTATCACGCCGGTCATGTCCATGGCGCGCTGGTTCTACGACACCAACGGCAATGTCGACATGGTGTTTATCCACAGCGCCCGTTCGCCCAAGGACATCATTTACCACCGTGAGCTGGAACACATGGCGTCGCGGATCGACAACTTCAGCCTGCACCTGATCTGCGAGAAGCACGGTATGGGTGAGCCCTGGGCCGGTTATCGCGGTTACCTGAACCACAGAATGCTTGAATTGATGGCGCCGGACTTCCTTGAGCGCGAAGTGTTCTGCTGCGGCCCGACACCGTATATGAATGCGGTCAAGCGCTTGCTGGAAGCCGCTGGCTTCGACATGTCGCGTTATCACGAAGAATCCTTCGGTGCGACCCCGCCAGAGGCGCGCGCCGACGCCGTGGAACACGCCGAGCAAGCGGCCGAGGCACCGGAAGTCGACGTGGCGGATCTGCACGAGGTGGAGTTCACGGCGTCCGGCAAGAGCATCCGCGTGGCCCCGGGCGAGACCGTGCATGCGGCGGCGGCCAAGGTCGGCCTGATGATTCCGAAAGCGTGCGGCATGGGTATCTGCGGCACCTGCAAGGTGTTGAAGCTGGGTGGTGAAGTGGAAATGGACCACAACGGCGGGATCACCGAGGAAGATGAAGCTGAAGGGTTCATTCTTTCGTGCTGCAGCGTGCCTAAAGGCGACGTGCGCATCGAATTCTAATGGTTGCGCAATAGTCCCTGTAGGAGCGAGCCTGCTCGCGATGGACGTCAACGATAACGCTGACAACCTGACCCCCGCGGTGTTCTCAGGTTCATCGCGAGCAGGCTCGCTCCTACAGGGGAGGGTGTTTAGTCGATAAACAAGTCGGTCATCAGCTTGTCGTTGCTGTCCGGCGCGAACCGATAGTGTTCGAACTCCGTCACACCGCTTTCCCGCAGAATCTCCTCATCAATCAACAAGCGCCCGGTCAGGCTGCGGTTTGCGCTGCTCAGAATCACATGCGCCGCATCCGCCATGATCGCAGGCAGGCGCGCATGCTTGAACGATTCCCTCGACCCCAACTGAAACTCGATGGCAGCGGTGGCGATCATCGTCTGTGGCCATAGCGAGTTGACGCTGATCCCGTAATTCCTGAATTCCTCGCTCATGCCCAGGGTCAGCATGCTCATGCCGTACTTGGTCACGGTATAGGGGCTGTATTGGGCGAACCACTTGGCGGCCAGGTTCAGCGGCGGCGAGAGGTTGAGGATATGGCCGCTGGACTTCTTCAGGTACGGCAACGCTGCCTGGCTGCACAGCAATACGGCGCGGGTGTTGATCTGGTGCATCAGGTCAAAGCGCTTGAGTTCGAGATGTTGAACCCCGGTGAGCTTGATCGCCCCGGCATTGTTGATCAGTGCATCGATGCCACCGAAATGTTCGTTGGCCTGGGCCAGGGCCTGATGCACGGCATCTTCATCGCGCACATCCACTTGCAGGGCCAGTGCCTTGCCGCCTGCGGCTTCGACTTCCTGGGCCACGCTGAAAATCGTGCCGGGTAATTTGGGGTGTGGCGACGCACTTTTCGCCGCAATCACAATGTTGGCCCCGTCGCGTGCGGCCCGCAGCGCGATCTCGCGACCAATGCCGCGGCTGGCGCCGGTGATGAACAGGGTTTTGCCTTGCAATGACATGCGTACGCTCCTGATTGTTGTTATCTGTACGGATCGACAGACAATGTAGACCAAGACTTCAGGTGCGAACGGTCAGGCTGTGGGGCTTTTTGTAGGAGCGAGCTTGCTCGCGATGGACTTGAAGGCGCTGCGTTTATCCAGAAAGCACGCGTTTTCGTTAGCGCCCATCGCGAGCAGGCTCGCTCCTACAGGGGGAGGTTAGTGAGACATCACTTCGCGAATGTCCTTCGCCAATTCACGCACGCGCTCTTGCTCGGTGTCCCACGAGCACATGAAGCGTGCGCCGCCGTTGCCGATGAAGGTGTAGAAGCGCCAGCCCTTGGCGGTCAGTGCGGCGATGGCCGGTTCCGACAGTTGCAGGAACACGCCGTTTGCCTGTACCGGGAACATCAGCTCCACGCCGGGGATGTCGCTGACCAGTTCGGCCAGCAACTGCGCGCAGTGGTTGGCGTGGTTGGCGTATTTGAGCCAGGCGTCGTTTTCCAGGATCCCGACCCACGGCGCCGACAGGAAGCGCATTTTTGAAGCAAGCTGTCCGGCCTGTTTGCAGCGGTAATCGAAGTCTTCGGCCAGTTTGTGGTTGAAGAACAGAATCGCCTCGCCCACGGCCATGCCGTTCTTCGTGCCGCCGAAGCACAGCACGTCGACGCCGGCCTTCCAGGTCAGGTCAGCCGGGGTGCAGCCGAGGAAGGCGCAGGCGTTGGAGAATCGTGCGCCGTCCATGTGCAGGTTCAGGCCCAGTTCCTTGCAGGTGGCGCTGATGGCGCTGATTTCGTCCGGGGTGTAGACGCTGCCGACTTCGGTGGCCTGGGTCAGGGTCACCACACGGGGTTTCGGGTAGTGGATGTCCTGGCGCTTGAGCGCGACCTCGCGGATCGATTCCGGGGTCAACTTGCCGTTTTCAGTACGGGCGATCAGCAGTTTGGAGCCGTTGGAGAAGAATTCCGGGGCGCCGCATTCGTCGGTTTCGACGTGGGCAGTTTCCGAGCAGATCACGCTGTGGTAACTCTGGCACAACGACGACAGCGCCAACGAGTTGGCGGCGGTGCCGTTGAAGGCAAAAAACACTTCGCAGTCGGTTTCGAACAGTTTGCGGAATCCGTCGGAGGCGCGGGCGGTCCACTCGTCGTCGCCGTATGCGCGCTGGTGGCCGTGGTTGGCCTGCTCCATGGCGGCCCAGGCTTCAGGGCAGATGCCGGAATAGTTGTCGCTGGCGAATTGTTGGCTCTTGTCGGTCATGGCCTGCTTCCGTGGTCGAGATGCCTATGGTGAAGCGTCCCGTGGTCAATGAGGGTGCGCACTGTACCCAAGATCGTCAGGTGGAGCGCACAGGATGTCGCTGTCGGGAACATACACAGTCGAAGGGCAATTATGCACGTGACGATGCACAAGGCCATGCACTTAAAGCAGCGCGACGGGGCACTGGATCTGCTCAAGTGGCTGGCGCTTTTAAGCATGGTGCTCGATCACCTGCGATATGTCGGTTATTCCGCCGATCTGTTGTATGTGCCGGGGCGGCTGGCATTCCCGTGGTTCTGCCTGGCGATGGCGGCCAATCTGTCACGAAAGCCTGTTGTGGTGGACGGTGGGCAATGGCGCTATCTGGGCTGGTTGTTGCTGTTTAGCGCGGTGAGTGAAATTCCTTACCGGATGTATATTCACAATCCCGACACCTTGAACGTGTTGCCCACCCTTGCGCTGGGCTTGCTGGTGATTCGTGGCTGGCAGCAGCCGGTGCTTGCGCCGCGCCTGCTGGCCGTCGGTGCGTTGCTGCTGGCGGGGTTTTTCTCCCAGCGATTGATGTTCGGTTTCTTTGGCGTTCTGTTGCCGCTGGCCTTGCTGCTGGTACTTCAACGACCCTGGTATTTCGCGCTATTGGCGGGGCTGGTCTGTCTGGCGGCCAATCAATGGCAGGTGCTGTATCACGCCGCTCGCCTGGGCAATGTCGCGGCGTTTCCGGCCATCGTCACGTGCCTGATTGCGCCATGGCTCGGGCTGTTCTTGTTGCGACACGCAAAGGGCGTAAATCCACCACCGATGCGGCGTTGGGCGTATGCCCTGTATCCCGCGCATTTCGTCGCTTTGCTGACTTTGCGTCAGGTGCTCGCATAACCCTGTGGCAGCGGGCTTGCTCGCGAAAGCGGGGTGTCAGTCACTTCAATACTTACTGATACGCAGAATTCGCGAGCAAGCCCGCTCCCACAAGGGATCCAGGCTGATTTGAGGTTTGCTTGCGGCTTGCCATTTCCCGCCATGTCGTAAACGCACCTTTGCGTGGCGCCCGTAGGCATTTGACGACTCCAAGCCAGTCATACCATCGCTACCAAAGGGCACTGCCGAAAAGCCAGTGCCTCACCGAGACGAATGGCGCACCGCCGCCGCTGGGAGAGACGCGATGTTCAGCAAGCAAGACAAGATCCAGGGTTACGACGATGCACTGCTGGCGGCGATGAATGCCGAGGAGCAACGTCAGGAAGATCACATCGAGCTGATCGCGTCAGAGAACTACACCAGCAAGCGCGTCATGGAAGCGCAAGGCAGTGGCCTGACCAACAAATACGCCGAAGGTTATCCGGGCAAGCGCTACTACGGTGGCTGCGAACATGTCGACAAGGTTGAGGCGCTGGCCATCGAGCGCGCCAAGCAACTGTTCGGTGCCGATTACGCCAACGTCCAGCCGCACTCCGGCTCCTCGGCCAACAGCGCCGTGTACCTGGCCCTGCTGCAAGCCGGCGACACCATTCTCGGCATGAGCCTGGCCCACGGCGGTCACCTGACCCACGGCGCCAAAGTGTCGTCCTCGGGCAAGTTGTACAACGCCGTGCAGTACGGCATCGACACCAACACCGGCCTGATCGATTACGACGAAGTCGAGCGCCTGGCCGTCGAGCACAAGCCGAAGATGATCGTCGCCGGCTTCTCGGCCTACTCCAAGACCCTCGACTTCCCGCGCTTCCGCCAGATCGCCGACAAGGTCGGTGCGCTGCTGTTCGTCGACATGGCCCACGTGGCCGGTCTGGTTGCCGCTGGTCTGTACCCGAACCCGCTGCCTTACGCCGATGTGGTCACCACCACTACCCACAAGACCCTGCGCGGTCCGCGTGGCGGCCTGATCCTGGCCAAGTCCAACGAAGAAATCGAGAAGAAGCTCAACGCAGCAGTTTTCCCCGGTGCCCAGGGCGGCCCGCTGATGCACGTGATCGCCGGTAAGGCGGTGTGCTTCAAGGAAGCGCTGGAGCCTGGCTTCAAGGCTTATCAGCAGCAAGTGATCGACAACGCCCAGGCCATGGCCGGCGTGTTTATCAAACGCGGCTACGATGTAGTGTCCGGCGGTACCGACAACCACCTGTTCCTGGTCAGCCTGATCCGTCAGGGCCTCACCGGCAAAGAGGCGGATGCAGCACTCGGTCGCGCCCACATCACTGTGAACAAGAACGCTGTCCCGAACGATCCACAGTCGCCGTTCGTGACCTCTGGCCTGCGCATCGGCACCCCGGCGGTCACCACTCGCGGCTTCAAGGTGACCCAGTGCGTCACGCTGGCCGGCTGGATCTGCGACATCCTCGACAACCTCGGCGACGCCGATGTCGAGGCCAATGTCGCCGAGCAAGTGGCAGCCCTGTGCGCGGACTTCCCGGTTTATCGCTGAGTGCGGTTTTGGAGTAAATGACTATGCAACGCTACTCGGGCTTCGGCCTCTTCAAACACTCTCTCAGCCATCATGAAAACTGGCAGAAAATGTGGCGCACGCCGACCCCTAAAAAGGTCTACGACGTGGTCATCGTCGGTGGTGGCGGGCATGGTCTGGCCACGGCCTACTACCTGGCCAAGGAACACGGCATCACCAACGTGGCCGTGGTCGAGAAAGGCTGGCTGGGCGGCGGTAACACCGCGCGCAACACCACCATCGTTCGCTCCAACTACCTGTGGGACGAGTCGGCGCACCTGTACGAACACGCGATGAAACTGTGGGAAGGTCTGTCCCAGGACCTCAACTACAACGTGATGTTCTCCCAGCGTGGCGTCTACAACCTGTGCCACACCCTGCAGGACATTCGTGATTCCGAGCGTCGGGTCAGCGCCAACCGCCTCAACGGCGTGGACGGTGAACTGCTCGATGCCAAGCAGGTTGCCGACGAGATTCCGTACCTCGACTGCTCCAAGAACACCCGCTACCCGGTGATGGGCGCCACCGTCCAGCGTCGCGGCGGCGTGGCCCGTCACGATGCCGTGGCCTGGGGCTTTGCCCGGGCCGCCGATGCATTGGGCGTGGACCTGATCCAGCAGACCGAAGTGATCGGTTTCCGCAAGGAAAACGGCGTGTGCATCGGCGTTGAAACCAACAAGGGCTTCATCGGCGCCAAGCGCGTCGGCGTCGTGACCGCCGGTAACTCCGGGCACATGGCCAAGCTCGCCGGTTTCCGCCTGCCGATCGAATCCCACCCGCTGCAAGCGCTGGTGTCCGAGCCGATCAAGCCGATTATCGACAGCGTGATCATGTCCAACGCCGTACACGGTTACATCAGCCAGTCCGACAAGGGCGACCTGGTGATCGGCGCCGGTATCGACGGCTACAACGGCTACGGCCAGCGTGGTTCGTACCCGGTGATCGAACACACCATCCAGGCCATCGTCGAGATGTTCCCGGTGCTGTCGCGGGTACGCATGAACCGTCAGTGGGGCGGCATCGTCGACACCACGCCGGATGCCTGCCCGATCATTTCGAAAACCCCGGTACCGAACATGTTCTTCAACTGCGGTTGGGGCACCGGTGGCTTCAAGGCTACACCTGGCTCGGGCAACGTATTTGCCGCAAGCCTGGCCAAGGGTGAAATGCACCCACTGGCCGCACCTTTCTCCATCGACCGTTTCCACAGCGGTGCGTTGATCGACGAACACGGCGCTGCAGCAGTCGCCCACTAACAGGAGAAATCCCTATGTTGCATATCTTCTGTCCTCACTGCGGCGAACTGCGCTCCGAAGAGGAATTCCATGCATCCGGCCAGGCGCACATCCCGCGCCCACTGGACCCGAGCAGTTGCACCGACGAGGAGTGGGGCGACTACATGTTCTTCCGCGATAACCCGCGCGGTCTGCACCACGAGCTGTGGGATCACGTTGCCGGTTGCCGTCAGTACTTCAACGTCACCCGCGACACCGTGACCTACGAGATTCTCGAAACCTACAAGATCGGCACCAAGCCACAATTCACCGACAAGACCGATAGCCCGAAAGCGGCCAGCACGGCTCTGGGAGAGAAGGTATGAGCCAGATCAATCGCCTGTCCAACGGCGGACGGATCGACCGCAACAAAGTCTTGACCTTCACCTTCAACGGCCAGAACTACAAAGGCTTCGAAGGCGATTCCCTGGCCGCTGCACTGCTGGCCAACGGCGTCGATATCATCGGTCGCAGCTTCAAGTATTCTCGTCCGCGCGGCATCTTCGCCGCCGGTGCCGAAGAGCCGAACGCGGTGCTGCAGATCGGCGCCACCGAAGCCACGCAGATCCCGAACGTGCGTGCTACGCAACAGGCGCTGTATCAGGGCCTGGTCGCCACCAGCACCAACGGCTGGCCGAGCGTGAACAACGACATGATGGGGATTCTCGGCAAGGTCGGCGGCAAGCTGATGCCACCGGGCTTCTACTACAAAACCTTCATGTACCCGCAATCGTTCTGGATGACCTACGAGAAGTACATTCGTAAGGCCGCCGGTCTTGGTCGCTCGCCGACCGAAAACGATCCGGACACCTACGACTACATGAACCAGCACTGCGACGTGCTGATCGTCGGTGCCGGCCCTGCTGGCCTGGCGGCTGCCCTGGCGGCTGCGCGCAGCGGTGCCCGGGTGATCCTCGCCGATGAACAGGAAGAGTTCGGCGGCAGCCTGCTCGATTCCCGCGAAAGCCTCGACGGCAAGCCTGCGATGGAGTGGGTGGCCAGCGTCATCGACGAGCTGAAGAACACCCCGGACGTGCTGCTGTTGCCGCGCGCCACCGTCAACGGCTACCACGACCACAACTTCCTGACCATTCACGAGCGCCTGACCGATCACCTCGGCGACCGCGCACCGATTGGCCAGGTGCGTCAGCGCATTCACCGGGTCCGCGCCAATCGCGTGGTACTGGCAACCGGCGCTCACGAGCGTCCATTGGTCTACGGCAACAACGACGTGCCGGGCAACATGCTCGCCGGCGCCATCTCGACCTACGTGCGTCGTTACGGCGTGGCACCGGGCAAGAAGCTGGTGCTGTCGACCAACAACGACCACGCCTACCGCGTTGCCCTGGATTGGCTCGATGCCAGCCTGCAAGTGGTGGCCATCGCCGACGCCCGCAGCAATCCGCGTGGTGCGCTGGTGGAAGAAGCCCGCGCCAAAGGCATCCGCATCCTCACCGGCAGTGCCGTGATCGAGGCTCGTGGCAGCAAGCACGTGACCGCTGCCCGTGTGGCCGCCATCGACGTCAAAGCCCACACCGTGACCAGCCCTGGCGAATGGCTCGACTGCGACGTCGTCGCCAGCTCCGGTGGCTACAGCCCGGTGGTTCACTTGGCTTCGCACCTGGGTGGCAAGCCGATCTGGCGTGAAGACATCCTCGGTTTCGTACCGGGCGAAGCACCGCAGAAACGCGTGTGTGTCGGCGGCATCAACGGCGTCTACGGCCTTGGCGATTCCCTGGCCGACGGTTTTGAAGGTGGCGCTCGCGCCGCTGCTGAAGCCGGATTCCAGACGGTTGAAGGCGTACTGCCGAAAGCCCTGAGCCGTCTCGAAGAGCCGACCCTGGCGCTGTTCCAGGTGCCCCATGAAAAGAGCACCGCACGGGCACCGAAGCAATTCGTCGACTTGCAAAACGATGTCACCGCCGCCGCCATCGAACTGGCGACCCGCGAGGGCTTCGAGTCGGTCGAGCACGTCAAGCGCTACACCGCACTGGGCTTCGGCACCGATCAGGGCAAGCTCGGCAACGTCAACGGTCTGGCCATCGCTGCCCGCTCGCTGAACGTGACCATCCCGCAGATGGGCACCACCATGTTCCGTCCGAACTACACGCCGGTGACTTTCGGCGCCGTGGCCGGTCGTCACTGCGGACACATCTTCGAGCCGGTGCGTTACACCGCACTGCATCAATGGCACCTGAAAAACGGCGCCGAGTTCGAAGACGTCGGCCAGTGGAAGCGTCCTTGGTACTTCCCGAAATCCGGTGAAGACCTGCATGCCGCGGTGAAGCGCGAATGCAAAGCCGTGCGCGACAGCGTCGGCCTGCTCGATGCTTCGACCCTGGGCAAGATCGACATCCAGGGCCCGGATGCGCGTGAGTTCCTCAACCGCGTCTACACCAACGCCTGGACCAAGCTCGATGTGGGCAAGGCCCGTTACGGCCTGATGTGCAAAGAAGACGGCATGGTCTTCGACGACGGCGTGACGGCTTGCCTGGCCGACAACCATTTCGTCATGACCACCACCACCGGCGGCGCGGCTCGTGTGCTGCAGTGGCTGGAGCTGTACCACCAGACCGAATGGCCGGACATGAAGGTGTACTTCACCTCCGTCACCGACCACTGGGCGACCATGACCCTGTCCGGGCCGAACAGCCGCAAGCTGCTTGCTGAAGTCACCGACATCGACCTGAGCAGCGAAGCCTTCCCGTTCATGACCTGGAAAGAAGGTCTGGTCGGTGGTGTGCCGGCGCGGGTGTTCCGGATTTCGTTTACCGGTGAACTGTCGTACGAAGTCAACGTGCAAGCCGACTACGCCATGGGCGTGCTGGAAAAAATCGTCGACGCCGGCAAGAAGTACAACCTGACGCCGTACGGCACAGAAACCATGCACGTGCTGCGGGCCGAGAAGGGCTTCATCATCGTCGGTCAGGACACTGACAGCTCGATGACCCCGGACGACCTGAACATGGGCTGGTGTGTCGGTCGCACCAAACCGTTCTCGTGGATCGGCTGGCGTGGCATGAACCGTGAAGACTGCGTGCGTGATCAGCGCAAACAGCTGGTTGGCCTGAAGCCGATCGATCCGACCAAGTGGCTGCCGGAAGGTGCGCAACTGGTGTTCAACACCAAGCAAGCCATCCCGATGACCATGGTGGGTCACGTGACTTCCAGTTACCTGCACAACTCCCTGGGCTATTCGTTTGCCATGGGCGTGGTCAAGGGCGGGTTGCAGCGGATGGGCGAGCGAGTGTTCGCACCGCTGGCCGACGGCAGCGTGATCGAGGCGGAAATCGTTTCTTCGGTGTTCTTTGATCCGAAGGGTGAGCGCCAGAACGTTTAATGGCCTTGGATCCTGTGGTGAGCCTGCTGCCGCTTTCGCGAGCAAGCCCGCTCCCACAGGACCGAAGTCGACAAGGGAATATGAGTCAGGCATCAATCAATGTGGGAGCGGGCTTGCTCGCGAAGGCGGCAGAACAGTCTCCACAGAAGCCAACAGAATTTAGAGCAGGTGCTTTATGACCGCAGCCAATGTTTACCAACAACGCCCAACCTCCGGGGCCAAGGCCGAGTCGTCGCTGCATCACGCCGACCTCGCCAGCCTGGTGGGCAAGGGTCGCAAGAACGCCGGCGTGACCGTGCGCGAGAAAAAACTCCTCGGCCACCTGACCATCCGCGGCGATGGCCACGATGCCGCGTTTGCCGCGGGCGTGCACAAGGCCCTGGGCATCGAGTTGCCGGGCGCGCTGAGCGTCATCGTCAAAGGCGAAACCAGTCTGCAATGGATGGGGCCGGATGAGTGGCTGCTGATCGTGCCGACCGGTGAAGAACTTGCCGCCGAGCAAAAACTGCGTGCAGCACTGGGCGATTTGCACATTGCAATCGTCAACGTCAGCGGCGGCCAGCAACTCCTCGAACTGAGCGGCCCGAACGTGCGCCAGGTACTGATGAAGTCCACCAGCTACGACGTGCACCCGAACAACTTCCCGGTGGGCAAAGCCGTCGGCACGGTGTTCGCCAAGTCGCAATTGATGATCCGTCACACCGCCGAAGACACCTGGGAACTGCTGATTCGTCGCAGCTTCTCGGATTACTGGTGGCTGTGGTTGCAGGATGCTTCTGCCGAATTCGGCCTCAGCGTTCAAGCTTGATCACCACCCGCCATGGAGGCGATCACTTGTGGGAGCGAGCTTGCTCGCGATGGACTTGAGGGCGACGCGTTGATCCAGTAAGTACGCGTTATCGTTGACGCCCATCGCGAGCAAGCTCGCTCCCACAAGATGCAGCGTCATCTTTAGATATCACAGGAGTCACCGCACCATGAGCCGCGCCCCAGACACATGGATTCTGACCGCCGACTGCCCCAGCGTCCTCGGCACCGTGGACGCGGTGACCCGCTTTCTGTTCGAGCAGGGCTGCTACGTCACCGAGCACCATTCCTTCGATGACCGACTCTCGGGCCGTTTCTTCATTCGTGTGGAATTCCGCCAGCCTGACGGTTTCGATGAGCAGTCCTTCCGCGCGGGCCTCGCCGAGCGCGGTGAAGCCTTCGGCATGATCTTCGAACTGACCGCGCCGAACTACCGGCCGAAAGTGGTGATCATGGTTTCCAAGGCCGATCACTGCCTCAACGATTTGCTCTATCGCCAGCGCATCGGCCAGTTGTCGATGGACGTGGCCGCCGTGGTCTCCAACCACCCGGACCTCAAGCCACTGGCTGACTGGCACCAGATTCCGTACTACCACTTCCCGCTGGATCCGAACGACAAGCCGGCGCAGGAGCGTCAGGTTTGGCAGATCATTGAAGAGTCCGGTGCGGAACTGGTGATCCTTGCGCGCTACATGCAAGTGCTGTCGCCGGAGCTATGCCGCAAGCTCGATGGCAAGGCGATCAACATCCACCACTCCCTGCTGCCCGGTTTCAAGGGCGCCAAGCCCTACCACCAGGCCTACAACAAGGGCGTGAAACTGGTGGGCGCCACCGCGCATTACATTAACAACGACCTGGATGAAGGCCCGATCATTGCCCAGGGTGTGGAGGCAGTGGACCACAGCCATTATCCGGAAGACCTGATCGCCAAGGGGCGGGATATCGAAGGGCTGACACTGGCGCGGGCCGTCGGGTATCACATTGAGAGAAGGGTGTTTTTGAACGCCAATCGTACGGTCGTTCTTTAAATCGCCATCGCGAGCAAGCTCGCTCCCACAGTGGATCGGGGGCGGACACAAGATTTGTGAACGACACAAAAACCTGTGGGAGCGAGCTTGCTCGCGATGAGGCCCTTATAAGCAACACAAATGACAACGGCAATAACCCGAGCATTTAACGCGCTGCCTGCCTGGGCAACGCGGTTCCATAAAAACAACAGCGAGGTGAAAGCATGTCTGGCAATCGTGGTGTGGTGTATCTCGGCGCTGGCAAGGTCGAAGTGCAGAGTATTGATTATCCGAAAATGCAGGACCCGCGTGGCAGGAAAATTAACCACGCGGTCATCCTGCGCGTGGTTTCCACCAATATCTGTGGTTCCGACCAGCACATGGTGCGCGGCCGTACCACCGCTCAAACCGGCCTGGTCCTGGGTCACGAGATCACCGGTGAAGTGATCGAAAAGGGCAGCGACGTCGAGAACCTGCAGATCGGTGATCTGGTGTCCGTACCGTTCAACGTGGCTTGCGGGCGCTGCCGTTCCTGCAAAGAAATGCACACAGGCGTCTGCCTGAGCGTCAACCCGGCGCGTCCGGGCGGTGCTTATGGTTACGTCGACATGGGCGACTGGACCGGTGGCCAGGCCGAATACGCCATGGTGCCGTACGCCGACTTCAACCTGCTGAAACTGCCGGATCGCGACCGGGCGATGGAAAAAATCCGCGACCTGACCTGCCTCTCCGACATCCTGCCGACCGGCTATCACGGCGCCGTGACCGCTGGCGTCGGCCCGGGCAGCACCGTGTACATCGCCGGTGCCGGTCCGGTCGGCCTCGCGGCGGCTGCTTCGGCCCGTCTGTTGGGCGCGGCTGTGGTGATCATCGGTGACGTCAACACCGTGCGCCTGGCCCACGCCAAGGCTCAGGGCTTCGAGATCGCCGACTTGTCCCTGGACACACCGCTGCACGAACAGATCGCTGCACTGCTGGGCGAGCCGGAAGTGGATTGCGCCATCGACGCCGTTGGTTTCGAAGCCCGTGGCCATGGCCATGATGGTGTGAAACACGAAGCACCTGCCACCGTACTCAACTCGCTGATGGGCGTGGTGCGTGTGGCAGGCAAGATCGGCATCCCCGGCCTCTACGTGACCGAAGACCCGGGCGCTGTCGACGCTGCCGCGAAAATGGGCAGCCTGAGCATCCGCTTCGGCCTGGGATGGGCCAAGTCCCACAGCTTCCACACCGGCCAGACCCCGGTGATGAAGTACAACCGCGCGCTTATGCAAGCGATCATGTGGGACCGTATCAACATCGCCGAAGTGGTGGGCGTTCAGGTGATCAGCCTGGATCAGGCTCCGCAGGGTTATGGCGAGTTTGACGCGGGCGTGCCGAAGAAGTTTGTGATTGATCCGCATAAGATGTTTAGTGCGGCGTAAGGGTCTTTAAGAAAAGGAAAAGGGTGACTTAATGTCACCCTTTTTCGTTGCGAATAATGTCTCTTGTTTGGGCGGATATCTGGGGGTTGGGGGTGGTTCTTAAAGTGTGTTCTAGTTTCAATATTCTCTGGTCTATTACGCCGATTGCAATGAGATTAAGTTCTGATTGATTGGCGTTTTTTGAGGCTGCATTCGAGCTGATCAGCTGTTTAATTGCTCTTTGTTCACTTGTTATTAATTCTTGAACGGCCGATTTGAAGGAGGCATCAGCCTGATCGGTTGCTGAAGAGGTGTGAAGGGTAGTTGAACTTGTATCATCGAAGAGATCGTCGATGCTTTTTAATGTACGTTGTTTATCGAGTCGCAGATGCGCTGGGCTCCTTCGATCGGCTGTGATTTGTTCGGTTCTTTTATACGTCCCTACAAGCGAGTCTACCGTCGCAGGTGTATTTCTGGATTTTTTGATCGTCTGAGCTGACTTCCAGAACTTAAATTTCTTAATGGTAAATAAATTAAATGCATGCCCGCTCGGATCGTTTCTGCTTACCGGATCTCCCGCGCAATACCCATACGCATTAATCCCCCCCTCCCCAAACGGGCTCCAACTATCCGGGCTGGTAAACCGCATCATCACCGGGTTAAACGCCCGATAACCATTCCCCAATAAATAGCACCCCGTCACCGGATCCGGTCTTTCACCATTGAAGCCAAGCAGGCTGAGTAAGCCGTTCCCCGCCGGGCGATGGCCATAAGGTGAGTAGGCGAGGGGATGTGGCCGAACTACATCAAGTACATTCAAAACCGAACGCTGTTGATCAGTGGCAAGCAAATGCGCCGCCACTGCCCCACTCTGACGCTGCTGCTGCGCCAGCAGTTGATCCTCGTGCTGCATGATCGAACGCTGCACCGCGTCTTGAATCTCGGTGGCCAGACGATCTTTCAGGTAAAAGCGTCGGGTGGGGGGCTGCGCAGAGGGCGTGCAATCAACCAGACGATCCAGCGGGTCGTAGCGGTAACTGCAGAGCCGCGTTTCTCGATTGGGGAGCATGGCCGGGTTCCTGAATGAGTTTGTCGATCCAGGGTTTTACTGTGGTGCATTCGAACAGAGCCGCCTACTGGCAGCTCTGATAGAGCTGCAGACTGATGATGGTTTGTGAGGTAGTAAGCTTTGTTAAAGGTTCTTAAGGTTCGCTTGCCAAAATAGCCTGTCGAAAAATTTCAGGCGTCGCGGATGATGCTTCTTACTTTTTCAGGAAGATCTTCTAAATTTATACTTTGGATACTATTGTTCTTAAGTTCTTCAATGAAGCTTGGAAAGTATTGTTTGGAATTAAGCTGCTTGTGGAGGCTTTCTATGGATTTTGTTTGCTGCGTCGGATTTAATTTAATTGCCTGTCCGGTAGTGATGGATCTATATAGGTGCGAGTTTGTGGCCAAAGGTGCTTTTATTGAGTGTCCAATATTTTTGTGTTGGTCAAGTACGAGTTGAGATAGATTGATTTGGCTATTTTTAATCGCTGTTAGCAGTTTTTGTTGAACGTCAAATTTGAAGTCGGTGGGTGTTGGGGAAAACGCAGGTCTGTTTTCTACTGGGACTGCACTTTCATAGCTGGGAGGGAAAGTATCGGCGTAACTTGGAGGAGGGGGGGTGCTAGCGCGGGGTGTATTCTCAATTGCTCCGCTTGTATTGATACCGTTTCTAGAGGTCCTGGTCTTCCGAGAAATCAATTTTTTGAGCGAACCCATAAATGGAATTTTATCACTTTTCAAAATGCTGATTAGCTTTCGTGCAACATGCCCAGTCTGATCGCTTTGATTGATGGGGTCTCCACTGCAATACGCATACCCATTCAACCCACCCTTCCCAAACGGACTCCAACTATCCGGACTGTTAAACCGCATCAACACAGGGTTAAACGCCCGATACCCGTTCCCCAACAAATAACACCCCGTCACCGGGTCAAGCCGTTCGCCGTTGAAACCCAGCAGGCTGAGCAAGCCACTTTCCGCAGGGCGATGACCATAGGGTGAGTAGGCGAGGGGGTGTTGCCGAGCGACATCAAGTACATTCAAAACCGAACGCTGTTGATCAGTGGCAAGCAAGCGCGCTTCCACGGCCCCGCTCTGACGCTGCTGCTGCGCCAGCAGTTGATCCTCATGCTGCATGATCGAACGCTGCACCGCGTCTTGAATCTCTGTGGCCAGACGATCTTTCAAGTAAAAGCGTCGGGTGGGGGGACTGCGCAGAGGGAGTGCAATCAACCAGACGATCCAGCGGGTCGTAGCGGTAACTGCAGAGCGTTTCTCGAGTGGGGAGCATGGCCGGGTTCCTGAATGAGTTTGTCGATCCAGGGTTTTACTGTGTCGCATTCGAACAGATCCGCCTACTGGCAGATCTGATAGTGCCGCAGACTTCGGGGCTGCTTTGTGACGAGCGGATAGGAAATGGGTGGAAACCTGAGGAACATGCCCGCGTCTGCCCGGTCAAATCGGCAGCATTGCGCCCGTAAGCCGGGCGTTTTTCATGACGCAGAGGATGTCTGAATGAAGATTTCACGCGGTTTTGCACTGGCATCACTCCTGACCCTGGCAGCCAGCCCGGTCTTCGCACAGTTCAATTTGGGCGATGCGGTCAATGCCATTGCCGGCATGAAGGGCGATGACGCGGCCGCGACTGCTGCACCGACACCGCAGACCGCCAACCTGCTGAGCACCCTCAGTGAATTGGACATCACCCCAGAGCAAGCCGTTGGCGGTGCCGGGGCGATGCTGGGGCTGGCGAAGAACCAGTTGAGCTCGACCGACTACTCGGAATTGGCCAAAAGCGTGCCGGGCATCGACATGCTCTCGGGCGGCGGGGAATTGGGGGCACTGGCCGGTCTGCTCGGCTCCAGCGGCAAAGCAGCAGGGCTGGACAACGCCTTGGGCAACGTCAAGGACACCAACGACCTGAACAACGCCTTCAGCGCCCTGGGCATGGACAGCGGCATGATCGGCCAGTTTGCCCCGGTACTCCTGCAATACTTCGGTCAGCAGGGCGTCGGCGGTTCGCTGCTGAGCAGCCTGGGCAGCATCTGGGGCACCGACACCGGTAGCTGATTCAGCGGCTCCCGGCGCGTAACGCCTCGATGCGCCGATCCTTCTCGATCCAGAGCCGGTTGACCCAGTTCTGGACCTTCTCGCGAAACGCAGGGTCGTTTTCGTAATCGCCCTGCCACAGCGCCGGGTCGAGTTCGCGAGTCTTGATGTCGATGATGACCCGCGGAACATTGCCGCTGATCAAGTCCCAGAACCCCGGAATCGTCTGCTGCGGGAAAACCACTGTCACATCGAGGATCGCGTCCAGCTGCTCACCCATCGCCGCCAGCACAAAGGCCACCCCGCCGGCCTTGGGCTTGAGCAGGTGATTGAACGGTGACTGTTGCTGGGCACATTTAGCCGCCGTGAAGCGGGTGCCTTCGAGGTAGTTGACCACCGTCACCGGTTGGCGCTTGAACAATTCGCAGGCCTGTTTGGTGATTTCCAGATCCTTGCCGGCCAGTTCCGGGTATTTGGCCAGGAACGCCTTGCTGTAGCGCTTCATGAACGGGTAATCCAGCGCCCACCACGCCAGGCCCAGGAAGGGCACCCAGATCAGCTCTTTCTTGAGGAAGAATTTGAAGAACGGCGTGCGCCGGTTCAGCGTCTGGATCAGCGCCGGGATGTCGACCCAGGATTGATGGTTGCTGATCACCAGGTATGAAGTGTCGCGACGCAGATCGTCACCGCCACGGATGTCCCATTGGGTAGGGATGCAGACACGGAAGATCAGCTTGTCGATCTCGGACCAGGTCTCGGCGATCCACATCACCGACCATGAGGCGTAATCGCGAAAACGGCCGGGCAGGATCAGTTTGAGCAGGGCAAACACCATCAACGGTCCGATCAGGATCAGGGTGTTGAGCAGGAGCAGCAGGGTCACGAAACAGCCGGTGAGCAGGCGGCGCATAAGTCACTCGTGGAAGCGGTTGGGCGCGCAATGATAAGCAGCTTCGGGCGACAGGCCAAATCGGTGCTGACGAATGTTTCACCATTGGATGGGTAGGCTGGGTTGGAGTATCCGGTCACATTACTGTGGCGATTGTACCGGCCTCTTCGCGGGCAAGCCCGCTCCCACAGTGGATTGGGGGTGTACACAAGATGTGTGAACGACACAAAACCCTGTGGGAGCGTGGCTTGCCCGCGAAGCGATTCCAAGAACGAACGAATTGCCAACTGACTGTCTAAAATTTCGCTGCCCATTGCTCAAGGAAGCCCCATACGTGAAATCGCTCCTCGCACTGCTTTCTCTTCTGGCTCTGCCGGTCATGGCCGCCGAGCCCACGCTGTACGGACGTTACGAATACATCGCGCTGCCGGAAATCGGCGGCGAAGTGCTAAAGGCCAAGATGGACACCGGTGCCCTGACCGCGTCGCTGTCGGCCAAGGACATCGAAACCTTCAAGCGAGACGGTGAAGACTGGGTACGTTTCCGCCTCGCGACCAAGGATGCGAGCAACAAGGTCTACGAGCATAAAGTCTCGCGGATCAGCAAAATCAAGACCCGTTCCGAAGAGGACGAAGAAGAAGACACTGCCGCGCCCAGCAAGCGTCCGGTGGTCGATCTGGAATTGTGCCTGGGCAACGTCAAGCGCACGGTCGAGGTCAACCTGACGGACCGCAGCAGCTTCAACTACCCGTTGTTGATTGGGGCCAAGGCATTGCGTGAGTTTGGCGCGGCGGTGAATCCGGCTCGGCGTTTTACGGCGGATAAGCCGGACTGTTGATTCACTTCTCACGAATCACTACAACTAATC
Organism: Pseudomonas sp. BF-B-30; assembly: GCF_019956305.1. Classification (NCBI taxonomy): domain Bacteria; kingdom Pseudomonadati; phylum Pseudomonadota; class Gammaproteobacteria; order Pseudomonadales; family Pseudomonadaceae; genus Pseudomonas; species Pseudomonas sp. BF-B-30. Next base: position 49,951 of record NZ_JAHBDG010000024.1, read on the forward strand.
AACCGCAAGTGTTGCCTTGCCTAGTTAGGTAGAGCTACTTGAGCCCGTCCGAATGAGTTCGGTTTTCTTATTTTGATCGATTATTTCGTCGATCGATTTTTCCCTCAGATTGGATGGGAGCACTACATGCGTCAAGGAGGGGGGAGAGGTATCAGGTGGGCGATTTTTTTCAAACCTCTCCTTAGCTTGAGCAATTAGCTCATCTGGTCTTTTACCGGTTTTTTGTATTTCCGTTTTCCAATAACGGTCTTCTCGTTTTTGTACTTTCTCGGCTGGCGGTTTACCTTTTCTGAAGTCTCTATCGATTTGTTTAGCTACTTTTTTATCAAACGACGTCTTTGGTTTTTCGATGAAGGCGTAATTTTCCATTTCTTTGGGGATTCTGGTTTTCTTCTTGAGGATATTAATCCGTCTCAGCGCTTTCAAAAGTCCCCAGGCGTGCCCCGTTGGATCTGCCCGATTCACGGGATCTCCGTCGCAATACCCATACGCATTCAACCCACCCTCCCCAAACGGACTCCAGCTATCCGGGCTATTAAACCGCATCAACACAGGAATGAACTGCCGATATCCGTTACCCAAATGATAATGCCCGGTCAGCGGGTCCGGCCGTTCGCCGTTGAAACCCAGCAGGCTGAGCAAGCCGTTTTCGGCTGGGCGATGACCATAGGGTGTGTAGGCGATGGGTTGTCGCCGATTTTCGACCAGGGCGTTTATTACCGAGCGCTGATGATCGGTTGCCAGCAGAATCGTTTTGCGAGAGTGCGAAGGCATTGACTGGTCTCCGTGTCAGTACCAAAAAGACGGGCTATCAGAATCAGCTTGTTTTCATCCATTGCCTACTAGCAGAACTGCTAGGTACTACAGACCTGAGCGACAATCAGCTCAGCCTGATTGACGCCGATTCCCCCTTGAGTCACCGTGCGCCCACATCACTGCCGGGCTCGGATGCCATGCCTCATATCCTGATTGTCGAAGACGAAGCGGCCATTGCCGACACCCTGGTTTTCGCCCTGCAAGGCGAGGGCTTCACCACCACATGGCTGAGCCTGGGCGCGGCGGCGCTGGAGCACCAGCGCCAGACCCCGGCGGATCTGATCATTCTCGATATCGGCCTGCCGGACATCAGCGGCTTCGAAACCTGCAAGCGACTGCGGCGCTTCAGTGAAGTGCCGGTGATGTTCCTCAGCGCCCGGGATGGCGAAATCGATCGCGTCGTGGGCTTGGAAATCGGCGCCGACGATTACGTGGTCAAACCGTTCAGCCCTCGGGAGGTGGCGGCGCGGGTCCGGGCGATTCTCAAGCGCATGGTGCCCCGCACAGTGAGCGAACCGTCGGCGACGCTGTTTCGCATCGATAGTGAGCGTGTGCAAATCAGTTATCGCGGTCAACTGCTGACCCTGACCCGCCATGAATTCCGTCTGCTGCAATGCCTGCTGGAGCAGCCCGAGCGAGTCTTCAGCCGCGAACAGTTGCTCGATGCCCTGGGCGTGGCCGCCGACGCCGGTTACGAGCGCAGCATCGACAGCCACATCAAGAGCGTGCGCGCCAAGTTGCGATTGGTGAAGGCTGACGCCGAACCGATCCAGACCCACCGCGGCCTCGGCTACAGTTACAACCCGGGACACAGCTGATGCCGCTGGGAATCCGGATTTTCCTGGTCTACGCACTGTTCATCGGCCTGACCGGCTACTTTGTGCTCAACACGGTCATGCAGGAGATCCGCCCCGGCGTGCGCCAGTCCACTGAAGAAACCCTGGTCGATACTGCCAACCTGATGGCCGAGATCCTGCGCGACGACTTCAAGGCCGGCAGCCTCAACCAGAACCGCTGGCCGGAACTGCTCAAGGCCTATGGTGAGCGACAGCCCGGAGCGAAAATCTGGGGCTTGCCAAAGAATCAGGTCAACCACCGCATCTACGTCACCGACGCCAAGGGCTTCGTCGTGCTGGACTCCAGCGGGACGGCGGTGGGGCAGGATTACTCGCGCTGGAACGACGTCTACCTGACCCTGCGTGGCGAATACGGCGCACGCTCCACGCGCAATGACCCGAACGATCCGGGGTCTTCGGTGATGCACGTCGGCGCGCCGATTCGCGACAACGGCCAGATCATCGGCGTGGTCACTGTAGCCAAGCCCAACAGCTCGTTGCAGCCTTATGTGGATCGCACGGAACGCCGGTTGCTGGCGTACGGCGCCGGGCTGATCGGCCTCGGTCTGCTGTTAGGTGCATTGTTATCCTGGTGGCTCAGCCGAGCCCTGCGAAGATTGACGGCGTACGCCCAAGGCGTCAGTGAAGGCCGGCGGGTTGAAGTGCCGCATTATCGCGGCGGTGAGCTGGAGCAATTGGCCACGGCAGTGGAGCAGATGCGCACGCAGCTTGAAGGCAAGGCCTACGTCGAACGTTACGTGCACACCTTGACCCATGAGCTGAAGAGTCCGTTGGCGGCGATTCGTGGCGCGGCGGAACTGTTACAGGGCGAAATGCCTCCGGCACAGCGGCAACGTTTCGTCGGCAATATCGACAGTGAAAGTGCGCGCATGCAGCAGCTGATCGAGCGGCTTTTGAACCTGGCGCAGGTCGAGCAACGCCAAGGGCTGGAGCAGCGGGTGGCGGTGCCATTGGCGGCTTTGGTGGATGGCCTGCTGAACGCGCAATCTGCGCGAATCGAAGGTAAACAGTTGCGCGTAGAGCAAACGATTCCATCGGACCTGGTGCTGATCGGCGAGCCATTTCTGCTGCGTCAGGCGTTGGGTAATCTGCTGGACAATGCGCTGGATTTCACCCCTGTTGAAGGTGTGCTGCGATTCACCGCCGAACGGACAGGCGAGCAGGTCGGGTTCAAGCTTTTCAATCAGGCAGAGCCGATTCCCGACTACGCGCTGCCGCGTTTGAGCGAGCGTTTTTACTCGTTGCCGCGTCCCGACAGTGGGCGCAAAAGCACCGGGCTCGGGCTCAACTTTGTCGAGGAAGTGGTCAAGCTGCATGGCGGTACGATGAGTATTGGTAATGTCGACGACGGTGTGGAGGTGAAGTTACACCTGCCTTAAGAGCGAGTTACGGCCAATCGCGAGCAGGCTGAATCTCCACACAATCTCCACATTCCCCCCATGGCTCCACCACATACCGAATCCAGACTCTCCCCATCCAAAACAGGGAGAGTCCCATGAACCGTAGCCTGATCCTAAAACTCGGGGCAATTGCCCTGTTGATTCTGTTGTTGCTGATTCCACTGTTGATGATCAACGGCGTGATCCAGGAGCGCCAGCAACTGCGCGACGGTGTGCTCGAAGACATTGCCCGCAGCTCCAGTTACAGCCAGCAATTGAGCGGCCCGCTGATGGTGGTGCCGTATCGTAAAGTCGTGCGCACCTGGAAGACCCACGAAAAAACCAACGAGCGTTATCAGGAGATCGGTGAAGAGCGCGGTCGTTTGTATTTTCTGCCGGAGCGCTTCGAACTCGACGCAGACGTTCAGACCGAACTGCGTTCCCGAGGTATTTACCAGGCGCGGTTGTTCCATGCAGACAACCGCATCAGCGGCCACTTTTCCCTGCCGGTTCAACTGGGCATCAAGGAAGATTTCGCCGATTACCAGTTCGATCAGCCGTTCCTCGCTGTTGGCATCAGCGACATTCGTGGTATCGAAAACGCTTTGAAGCTTGAACTCAACGGCCAAAACCTGGACTTCATTCCGGGCAGCCAAGTGAGCTGGCTGGGTGAAGGTGTCCACGTGACCCTGCCGGCGTTGGAAACAAAGCAGGCCACGGAGCTGGCCTTCGGTTTTGACCTGAAGCTGCAAGGTACCGGCCAGTTACAAATCCTGCCGGTGGGTAAAACCAGTAAAGTTTCGTTGAATGCCAACTGGCCGCATCCAAGCTTCATCGGCAACTACCTGCCTGCCCAGCGCGAGATCACTGATCAAGGTTTTACCGCCCATTGGCAGACTTCGTTTTTCTCCACCAACCTGCAAGAAACGCTGAACAGCTGCGTGTCCCGCGGTGGCTGTGAGGCGTTGTTCGGTCGCAGCTTCGGCGTGAGCTTCATCGAACCCGTGGACCAGTACCTGAAAAGCGACCGGGCGATCAAATATGCGCTGCTGTTCATCGTCCTGACCTTTGCCGGTTTCTTCCTGTTCGAAGTGCTGAAAAGCCTCGCGGTGCACCCGGTGCAATATGCGTTGGTAGGTGTGGCGCTGGCGTTCTTCTACCTGTTGTTGCTGTCGTTGTCCGAGCACATCGGCTTTGCCCTGGCGTACCTGTTGTCCGCCAGCGGTTGTGTGTTGTTGATCGGGTTCTACGTTTGCCACGTGTTGCGCAGCGTGCGCCACGGGTTGAGTTTTTCTGTGGGATTGGCGGCGTTGTATGGGCTGCTCTACGGGCTGTTGAGTGCAGAGGATTACGCGCTTTTGATGGGCTCGCTGCTGCTTTTCGGTTTGCTCGGCGTGTTCATGGTGCTGACGCGGAAGCTGGATTGGTATGGGGTTGGGCAGAAAACGGGGAAACAGCTGAACTTCGATATTGGAGCGGTGCAATGAGCCGGTCGTTGGGGTTGCGGGAGGATCAGCGGGAGGCTCGGCTATTGGCGATGCGGATCGTGAAGTTGTTTTCCGCTTGGCAGGCAGTCAAAAAAGGTAGGGTATAGCGCGAGTCAGGGACGGATTCATTTAAATGAATCCGCCCCTATTTTTCCGGTCCCTATTTTTTCCTGAAACAACGAGCGAATGACTTGTTTAAATTTAAGTCAGTCGCCTTTTTTATCTCTCCACCTTTGTGGTCTATTGGGCGCGCCTAACTAAGGAGGTAGGATTATGTACATTGTCAGCTCCTACATTGGACTTTCCTGAGGAAATGGGGTTGGAAAGTTCTCTGGTATTTTTTAACTTGACTCTGGGGATACTAATATTATTGAAATTATGCAAATGCCACGGACGCGATGGGAGTGCACCACTGGTGAGACTTGAGCCAGATAAACCTGAAACAGGAGTAGTTGGCGCATTAGGTGAGTGTGTAGGAATATTGAATGATTTAGGCGAAGGAAGTTGAGGAGGGGAGGGTGTAGCGGGTAACTGGAGGGACGATAAACGACGGCGAGTCAATGAACCGTATGCACTTGTCGTCATGCTCCCCATCCCTACTCCTATAACGCCAACACCCAGCACCATCAGCGCCAAACCACCAAAAAAAGCTGCAGATCCTTCTTTTTTTGCAAGAATGTAGCCTCCAACAATACTAGCGACTCCCCCAACAACCATTAAAAAACCACCAAAGGCATGCCCATTAGGATCCACTTTATTGACTGGATCTCCCGAGCAATACGCATATGCATTCAACCCACCCTCCCCAAACGGACTCCAATTATCCGTGCTGTTAAACCGCATCAACACCGGATTGAACTGCCGATACCCGTTGCCCAAATGATAATGCCCGGTCACCGAGTCCGGCCGTTCGCCGTTGAACCCGAGCAAACTGAGTAAACTGTTCTTCGCCGGGCGATGACCGTAGGGCGTGTAGGCGAGGGGATTAGGTTGAGTCGCCTCTAGTGCGTTGAGCACGGATCGTTGTTGGTCAGTAGCCAGTAGTGTGGTGCTCACCTTGGCGTCGAGGCGATTTTGCTGGGCCAGCAACTGGTCGTCGTGCTGAAGGATGCTCCACCGAGCGGAGCCCTGAATCTCGGTTGCCAGTCGACTTTTGCAATGAAAACGCTGAATGTCGGGCTGCTGAAGTGCCGTACAGCCATTCTGGCGGTCCAGCGGATCGTAATGGTAGCGGCACAGTACGGTTTCACGGGTTGAATTGGGCATCGACTGAACTCCGTTCAAGGTCCGGATAGCAGGACCTTGAGCATCGGAGCTTTTTCAGTTTTTGCCTACTAGCAGAACTGATAGTGCGTTGGCATCTCCAGGCTAAACCTTCGGCATCGTCGCAATCATCGAAGGCCGCTGGCTCACCTCGAAATACCACGCCGCCAACTGCGGATTCGCTGTGCGCCAGTCCAGATCCGGATGGCGCAGGTCCAGGTAACCCAATGCACAGGCCACGCTGATCGCGGCCACGTCGAAATGGCAGGTCAGCTCGGCAATCGCGTCTTTTTCCAGCAGCGCCAAGGCTCGGCGGATCTTGTCGCGCTGGCCGTCGAGCCATTCGTCCCAGTGTTTCTCCGGGGCGCGCAGGGCGACTTCGTAGCGCACCAGCACGGCCGCGTCCATGATCCCGTCGGCCAGCGAAGCGAGGGTCAGGCGTCGCCAGCGGGCCGAACCTTCGCGGGGGATCAGCGGGTTACCGACGTGCTGGTGGTCGAGGTAGTCGAGGATGACCCGGCTGTCGTGAATGATGTTGCCATCGGCCAGGCGCAGGGCCGGGATTTTGCTCAGGGGGTTGTCGTCGATCAGGGTCAGGTCCGGGTTGACCGGGGTGAGCACGCTGGTCTGTAACGCCACGCGGTTCTGTTGTCCGGTTTCGTGCAGCAGCACCATGACTTTGCGAACGAAGGGGGAAAGCGGGTTGTGGTACAGGGTCATGCTCGGGGCGGACATGGCAGCGTCTCGGTCGGTGGCAGTGTCGGGCAGCATAGCGCGTTGGTCTGATTGCTCAAGCATCATGGCTTGACCCCTTGTGGGAGCGAGCTTGCTCGCGATGGTCGTCAACGATGACGTTGGAAGACTGACACCCCGGGGAGTTCTCGGGTGCATCGCGAGCAAGCTCGCTCCTACAGGGGGGATGTCGCTTCAGCGGCGTTGCAGGAGGCCCCGCAGGGCAACAGCGGCGGGGATGCCCAAGCCTAGCCAGCTCAGCGAATCCCACACACCATCCCCGAGCAACGCGGCAAACAACCCTGCCGCGCTGAACAAGGCGATGACGATTGGAGTGCTAAACACTTTCCAGAAGTTCGACTGCCGGGGCTTCATGCCATGCTCTCCGCTTTTTCCAGCACAGGCCTGGCAGCCTTGCGCCGCACCACCCACAGGTAGACCCCGCTGCCGAGCACGATGATGGTCAGCACATCGAGGGTCGCCCAGAGTATCTGCATCGGCATGCCGCCGTAGTCACCGAAGTGCAGCGGTTGTGACATGCCCATGACGTCCATGTACCACGGGCGTTCGACCACTGCGGTGACTTGCAGGGTGCTGGCATCGATCAGAACCGGCGTCAGCAGGTGCGAGGTCAGGTGCGTGCTGCCCTTCATGAACACTGCGTAATGATGCTCACTGGAAAAGCGTGTGCCGGGGAAGGCGATGAAGTCCGGCTGCATGCCCGGTGCGACTTCCTTGGCGATGTCGAGCAAACGGTTGGCCGGCGCCAGTTGAGTCAGCGGTGGTGCATCGCGATACGGCGCGATCATCGCGGCCAGTGTGTCGTTGCGCCATGCGGCAATCAGTAGGTCTGCGCAGGCACTGACGACGCCGGTTACGCCGACCACCAGCGCCCAGGTCAACGTCACGACGCCGATCAGGTTATGCAGGTCGAGCCAGCGCAGGCGAGTGGATTTGTCCTGGCGCACGGTGGCGAATTTCAAGCGGCGCATGAACGGCAAGTACAGCACCGTGCCGGAAACGATCGCTGCCACGAACGCAATTCCCATGAACGCCAGCAGCAACTTGCCCGGCAAGCCGGCGAACATGTCCACGTGCAGGCGCAACATGACCATCATGAAGCCGCCGTTGGCCGATGGCGTTTCCAGCGCTTCGCCAGTACGGGCGTCGAGCATGAAGGTGTGGGACGAGTTCGGCTCGGTGCCTGCGGTCGCGGCCATGATGGTCAGCACTGCGTTGGGCTCATCGTCCTCGAAGCCGAAGTACTGCATGACTTCACCGGGACGATGTTTCTCGGCCGCGTCCACCAACTGCTGCAAATTCAGGTGCGGGGTGTCCGCCGACATTACCTTCACTTCAGGCGCATCGCCCAGCAAGTGGTCGATCTCGTGGTGAAAGATCAACGGCAGGCCGGTCAGTGCCAGCATCAGCAGAAACGCTGTGCAGATCAGGCTGGACCAGGTGTGGACGAAGGACCAGCGGCGAATTGTTTTACTTTTCATTTCATAGCCTTCAGAAAAACCAAAGCCGCCCACGAAGGACGGCCTGGTCATTGGGCGTGTCAGCTCAAAGCGTTACCACTTGTAGGTTGCACTGGCGACGACACTGCGCTGGTCGCCGTAGTAGCAGTAGTAGCTGTCGCAAGTCGAGATGTAGTCCTTGTCGAGCAGGTTGGTTGCGTTGACGGCCAGCGAAGCGCCTTTGAGGCTGTTGTCCAGGCGGCCGAGGTCGTAGTGAACCACTGCGTCGAACACCGTGTAGGCGTCGGCCTTGCCCAGCCAGGTGTTGGCCTGGTCGCCATAGGTATTGCCGGTGTAGCGCGCGCCAGCGCCGATGCCGAAGCCATCCAGTACGCCGTTGTGCCAGGTGTAGTCGCCCCACACCGACGCTTGCTGGTTAGGCATCAGTTGCAGGCGATTGCCCTTGTAGATGCCCTCTTGCACTTCGGATTTGGCCAGGGTGTAGGCAGCGGTGACCTTGAGGTTTTCGGTCACGTCGGAAACGGCTTCCAGCTCCAGGCCTTTGACTTTCACTTCGCCGGTCTGGCTGGTGACTGTCACGTTGCCCACGTTGTTGGTGACGGAAACGTTTTTCTGGGTCAGGTCATACACAGCCGCGGTCAGCAGGGTGTTGCTGCCCGGTGGCTGGTACTTGATCCCCAGTTCCCATTGCTTGCCTTCGGTCGGCTTGAACGACTCGGTCGGCGAGGCGACGGCATTGCTGGTCGGCTGGAACGATTCGGCGTAGGACAGGTAAGGCACGAAGCCCGAGTCGAACACGTAGCTGATCGCCGCGTTGCCGCTGAAGTTCTTGTCGCGCTCGGTGTTGGTGGCATCGCCCTTGTTGAAGAACGTGGTACCGGTGTGGACCCAGTCTTCACGACCGCCGAGGGTCAGGCGCCATTGGCCGAGGGCCATCTGGTCCTGGATGTACAGGCCGGTCTGCTGGGTCTTCTGTTCGTAGTCATAGAAGGCTGTGGAGCGTGCCGGACGCTCGATCGGCAAGCCATAGACCGGGTCGTTGACGTTGATGCCCGGCGCGGTGCCGAAGATCGAGAGGTAGTTGGTGGTGTTGCGCTGGTGGTCCAGGCCGATCAGCAAGGTGTGACTGACGTCGCCGGTGACGAAGTCGCCCTGGAAGTTGTTGTCCACGGCGAATTGGGCGATGTCTTCGTCGACATTGGTGGTGCCACGGCCGGTGTTGCCTTGATCGTCGACGACAGACCCGTAAGAGGGGCCGTAGCTATTGACGGTCACGGCCTGGAACGACAGCTCCGACTTGGTGTAGCGCAGGTTCTGGCGGAACTGCCAGACATCGTTCAAGCGGTGTTCGAAGGCATAACCCAGTGCGTAGTAGGTGCGGTCGTAGAAGTCGTAGTTCGGGTCACCCAGGTTCTTGTGGTGGGAGATATCGCCGAACGGCATGTCGATCTTGGTGCCCTGGATCGGATAGAACTGACTGGTGATACCGGTATCGTCACGGGTGAACTGCGTGAGCAGGGTGAATTTGGTGTCTTCGTCGATGTTCCAGGTCAGGCTGGGTGCAATGTTGTAGCGCTTGTCATCGATGTGGTCGATGGGCGTGCCGCCGTCGCGCAGGACGCCGCTGAGGCTGTAAAGGAACTGGCCTTCGTCATCAATCTTGCCGGTGCTGGCGAAGTTGATCTGGCGATGATTGTCGCTGCCGTATTGCAGCTGGATCTCGCTGCTGGCTTCAGCGCTTGGGCGACGGCTGACCATGTCCAGCAGGCCGCCCGGCGGGGTCTGGCCGTACACGGAGGAGGCCGGGCCGCGCAGCAGCGCCAGGCGGTCGAGGTTCCAGGTTTCCTGTTTCGGGTTGGAGTACACACCTTTTGGCAGTGGCAGGCCGTCGAGGAATTGAGTCGGCTCGAAACCGCGCACGCGCAACCAGTCGGCGCGGGTGTCGCTGCCGAAGCTGCTGGAGGTGATGCCCGGCAAGTAGCGCACGGCATCGTCGAGGGTGTGTGCGTTGCGGTCGTCCATCTGCTCGCGAGTGACGACCGAAATCGAACGCGGTGCCTCGACCAGCGCGGTGTCGGTCTTGGTGCCGGCGGCAGTGCGCTTGGCCAGGTAGCCCTGTGCCGGGCCCCAGGCGCTTTCAGTGTCTTGCACACCAATCACGCTGGTTACCGGCAGGTCCATCACACCCTCGGGCACGGCCACCAGGCTATAGGTGCCCGCACTGCTCTGTTCCAGTTGCAGCCCGGTGCCACGCAGGGCTTCGCGCAGGGCGCCGGCTGCGTCGAACTGGCCTTTGACCGGCGCCGAGGTCTTGCCCGCCGCCAGGGATGGATTCAACGACAGGGCCAGACCGGCCTGGCTGGCAATCTGGTTCAGGGTGTTGACCAGTGGAGCGGTCGGCAGGTTGTAGGCGCGGACGCCGGACGCCTGTTCAGCGGCGACCAGTTGGCTGCTGGCCAAAGGGGGGCAAAGGGCAATGGCAACCGCCAGCAAACTGCGGCGTAACAGGGAGTCTAGCGAACGAGGCATACAGCGGCTCCTGAATGGAAACATTTCTCAATTGCCTGTGTGCCGTACGAAAATCAAAAAGTGATAGGGCTGGATGAAAATAATTTCGATTCAGAAGTCGGTTGCGGCTGGTATTGGGTCAAATCGGTTTTTGTGGGGCGTCGAACGCCGTCATCGCGAGCAAGCTCGCTCCCACATTTTGAAATGCATTCCAATGTGGGAGCGAGCTTGCTCGCGATGACGGCCGATCAGACACAAAGCATTTCAGGGTTTGGTATCGGCCTTGGCCACGACCTTCACCCACCACTGCGTGTGCTGTTCGATCTGCACCGGCAGGGTCGGCAGCAGGGCGTTGAGTGCCAGGTCGGTGTCGCGTAGCGGGAAACTGCCGGTGATGCGCAGGTCGGCCACTTCCGGCGCGACCCCGACGTAACCGTTTCGATAGCGGCCGATTTCATGCACCAGGTCCTCCAGCCGTGTGTTGTCCACCACCAGCATGCCGCGAGTCCAGGCATCCGCACCGAGGTTGACGGCAAGAACCGGGCCCAGGCCGTTGTTACGGATCAGTACCTGCTGGCCTTCGCGCAGAATCCTTTCGTCAGGGTTGGACTCAGGGTGAACCGCCACCGCCGACTGCAATACGCTCAAGCGCGTTCCGTCTTCCTCGCGCTTGACCAGAAACCGCGTACCCAGCGCACGCATGCTGCCTTCGCGGGTTTCGACGATGAACGGCCGGGGATCGCCATGGCCGGTTTCAACCAGTATTTCGCCTTCCTGAAGCACGATGCGCCGCTGCTTTTCATCGAAACGCACATCCAGCGCACTGTGGGTATTGAGATTGATCAGCGTGCCGTCAGCCAGACGCAGGGTGCGTTGCTCGCCAACGGCGGTGCGCTGGTCGGCCAGCCAATAGTCGATCGGCAGGTAACGATCCCCGGCGAACAGGGCCAGGCCGACCACGGCAACGAAACTGGCGACACCGTTGCCAAGCTTGCGCACTCGCCGACGAATGCCTTCGCGCGATTGCAGCAAGGCAGTGCGGGCCGGGCCGCTGGCCACGCTGAAGCGTTGGTCGAGCATGCCCAACTGGCGCCAGGCGCGGGCGTGCTCTTCGTGGGCCGCGTGCCACTTGGCGAACTCTTCGCGCTCTACCGGGTTGGCGGAGTCCATGGACAGCTGCCAGGCAATCGCCGCGTCCAGCACGCTGGCCGATACCGGTTTGGAACTGACCGGGTTCATGTCGGCTCACCATACAGCGCGATATAGCACTGGCGAATGCCTTGGGCCAGGTACTGTCGCACCCGCGGCACCGACACACCGAGGCGCTCGGCGATTTCCGCATGACCGAGGCCGTCGAGGCGGTTATAGAGGAATGCCGCCCGGGCCTTGCTGGAAAGCGTGCCGAGCAAGCGGTCGATGTTTTTCAGGTCTTCGAGGATCATTTGCTGTTCTTCCGCCGACGGTTGTTCGGCTTCGGGAATCAGCATCAACTCGGTGAGGTAGGCCTGTTCCAGCGCGGCGCGACGGAAATAATCGAACAGCAGGCCCTTGGCGATCGCCACAAGGAATGCCCGCGGCTCGCGCGGTGCCTTCAGTTCCTCACGGCCCAGCAAACGCACGAAAGTGTCCTGGCTCAGGTCTTCGGCCCGCTGCGGGCAGGCGACGTTGCGTCGAAGCCAGGCCAATAGCCAACCGCGATGGTCGCGATATAACGCACCGACGAGCTCACTTTGAGGGCTTGGGACTGACGACACGCCGCATCACCGATTGGGAAATATTAACTAACGAGAATTGTTCGCGATTGTGGCAGAGGCGAGGGAGGTAAGCAATTGGCGTTGGTCGGGTGGGGATTTGGCGAAGGCCCCTGTAGGAGCGAGCTTGCTCGCGATGAGTTTGAAGGCGACGCATTTTTCCAGACAGCACGCGTCACCGTTCACGACCATCGCGAGCAAGCTCGCTCCTACAGGAGGGGCCTGAAGGTCAGAATGAAGGCGCCTGCTGCCGGCGCTTCCACTGACTCAAGCGCTGTTGCAAATTCAACGGGCTATGAATCTGCTGCTGCCGCGCACGGCTGAACAGGATCAGTGCCAGTTCGGCGGTGGCCAGGGCATCGGCGCTGGCGTGGTGGCGCTCGAAGACTTCGAGCTTGAACCAGTCGATCCAATCGTCCAGCCCGGCCTCGCGAATGTGCGCCTGGGGGCATAGCAGTGGCGCAATATCTGCCACATCCAGAAAGGCATGCTGCAACTTGTAACCCAGATGATCCTTCAGGGCGCGCCCCAACATGTGCTGGTCGAACGGCGCATGGAAGGCCAGCACCGGGCTGTCGCCGACAAACTCCATGAGTTCGAGTAGCGCCTCGGCCGGATCGCTGCCGGCAGCAATTGCACTGGGGCCCAAGCCGTGAATCAGCACACTGGGGCCGAGTTTGAGTTCGCCGCATTGCAAGGTTCGCTCGAACTGTCGACTGAAATCGATCGCGCCATCCTCGATCACCACGGCGCCGATGGACAGTACCCGGTCCTTGTTCATATTCAGCCCGGTCGTTTCCAGGTCGAGCACTACCCAGCGCTGCTCGCGCAGGCTGCATTCACTCAATCCGGTGACCGTCGGCAGGCGTTGAAGACGTTGTTGCAGGTCTGCGGACAAGCTCGGGCCGGCCGGGCGCAGCCATGAAAACAGGCTCATATCTGATACCGCAAGGTCAGGCTGCTTTGCAGGCGCTGTGCCTGGCGCAGGGACTCACGCAGGATGCGCCGGTCCAGATGATTGAGGCTGTCGGGATCGACCCGATTTGAGTAAGGAAAATTCTCTCGGGTCTGTAGTTGATGTTGCTGCATGCGGGTTTGCTGGATGAAGTGATAGGCCTCTTCGTACGCGGCGCCGTCCAGGGGATCGATGACCTCCTTGTCGACCAACTGGCGAAAACGCTCCAGCGTGTTGTTTGTTTCGATACCGTGGGCCAGGGCCAGCAACCGGGCGCCGTCGACAAAGGGTGTCAGACCCTGAGTCTTCAGGTCCAGGGTGGCCTTCTCGCCATTCTTGCGCGCCAGTACGAACTCGCGGAAACGCCCTACGGGCGGGCGATTGCGCAACGCATTCTCAGCCATCATGCGCTGGAACAAGCGGTTGTCGCCGACCTGGTCGAGAATGCTCCGGCGCAATTGCTCACAGCCTTGCTCGCTGCCCCAGACCACGCGCAAATCGAAATAGATGCTCGAACCCAGCAGGTTCTCCGGGGTTGCCTCGCGGATAAACGCCGCAAAGCGCCGCGCCCATTCGGCCCGGGACAGGCACAGCTCAGGATTGCCGGCCATGATATTGCCCTTGCACAAGGTGAAGCCGCACAGCGCCAGGCTCTGGTTGATCTGCTGGGCAATGGGCAGCAGCTTGCCGCGAATCTCGGCGGCATGGGCCGCATCCCTGGCTTCGAACAGAATGCCGTTGTCCTGATCGGTGTGCAGGGTCTGCTCGCGACGGCCTTCGCTGCCGAAACACAGCCAGCTGAACGGCACGCCGGGGTCGCCTTTTTCGGCGAGGGTCAGTTCGATCACTCGGCACACGGTGTGGTCGTTGAGCAAGGTGATGATGTGGGTGATCTGCGTCGAAGACGCGCCGTGGGCCAGCATGCGCTCGACCAGTTGACCGATTTCGCCCCGCAGCGCCATCAGGTTTTCCACTTTCTGGGCATTGCGGATGGTGCGCGCCAGATGCACCAGGTCGACCCGTTGCAGGGAAAACAGATCGCGCTCGGAAACCACGCCGCACAAGCGCTGGTCCTTGACCAGGCAGACATGGGCGATGTGCCGCTCGGTCATGGCAATCGCCGCGTCGAATGCACTTTGATCCGGCGACAGGAAGAACGGCGCCCGGGTCATGTACCCTTCGATGGCCTCGTTGAAATCACTGCTGCCGTTAGCCACGGTCTGGCGCAGGTCGCGCAGGGTGAAAATCCCCAGTGGCGCCTTGAGTTCATCGACCACCACGATGCTGCCGACCTGTTGTTCGTGCATCAACGTCACGGCTTCGCGCAATGGCGTCTGCGGGGCGCATGTCACCGGGTGGCGCATGGCCAATTCGCCCAGTCGGGTATTGAGCGAATATTGGGTGCCCAGGGTTTCCACGGCTTTTTGCTGCACTTGCTGGTTGACCTGATCCAGCAGGCTGCTGACGCAGCGCAGGGCGAAGTTGCGGAAGGTGTCCGATAGCGAAAACAGGCGGATGAATGCCGGCTTGTTCAGTTGCAGGCAGAAGGTGTCTTCGCCGGCCAGGTGCTCGGTGCGGGTCGCACGTTCACCCAGCAACGCCGCGAGAGGGAAACATTCGCCAGTGGTGATCTCAAAAACCGTTTCGGTGCTACCGTTTACCGTATGCGGACGCTCGCCCACCACCCGGCCTTGCTTGACGATATAGAAGTGCTCGACCGGGCCGTCAGCGGGTTTGATGATGCTCTCGCCGGGGGCGTAAAAACGCATCTGACATTGCTCGACCAGATACGCCAGGTGAGCGTGTTCCATCTGATTGAAAGGCGGGAAGCGCTGGAGGAATTGCAACGTGCCCTGGATGTTCTGCAACACCGCGGTTTTCCCTGCCTGTGTGAAGGCGTCCGCTTTACTCATAACCATTACCGCAGTCTTTTTTGAATTGTTGTTGTCGGATGACCCAGACATGGTCGACCCCTGTGGCCGGAGTGCCCATTGGACGTAAGTCTAGGTAGGCGATTGGTATGCTGAAATGTCGGAAGAATCCTACGCAACTGTGCGAAAAACCTCTCTGTCCCCCTATTGGAAAAATATCCGACGAAGCGCACATTTAAGGCCTGCTTAGCGATGTCTCGTCACTCTGCTAGGGAAATGAATTGAACATGTAGAGAAAGCCATGTCCGACCACGATATTTTGAGCGACGCCGAGCGCGAGGCGTTGAGCGCCGTCATGCTGGAACCTGACCTGCCGCCACAACGGGTGCTGATCGTCGATGACGATAAAGACGCCAGGGAACTGCTGTCAGAGATCCTGGCGCTTGACGGTATTCACTGCATGACGGCGGCCAGTGGCGAAGTGGCACTCAAGATGCTGGAGGAGAAACCTTCGATCGGACTGGTGATTACCGACCTGCGCATGGGCCTCGTCGACGGCCTGGACCTGATCCGACAGGTGCGCGAGTCGGTACGGGCGGCGTTGCCGATCATCATCGTCTCGGGTGATGCCGACGTGAAAGATGCGATCGCCGCGATGCATTTGAATGTGGTGGACTTTCTGCTCAAGCCGATTGATGCCGGCAAGCTGCTGGAACTGGTCAAGCATGAACTTGGGGTGGAGCCTTAGTCCAAGCCTGTCAGCCCTGAACTACCTCTGTGGAAGATCGCGGACAGCCCAAAAAGAAAAAGCCCTGATCTTTCGATCAGGGCTTTTTCATATCCGGCGCAGACGCTCAGTTACAGGCCATTGGCAGCCTTGAACTCGCGACGACGACGGTGCAGGACCGGCTCGGTGTAGCCGTTCGGCTGCTTCGTGCCTTCGACCACCAGTTCGACCGCCGCCTGGAAGGCGATATTGCTGTCGAAGTTCGGGGCCAGCGGACGGTAAAGCGCGTCGCCAGCGTTCTGACGGTCAACCACCGGCGCCATGCGCTTGAGGCTTTCCATCACTTGCTCTTCGGTGACGATGCCGTGACGCAGCCAGTTGGCGATGTGCTGGCTGGAAATACGCAGCGTTGCACGGTCTTCCATCAGGCCGACGTCGTTGATATCCGGCACTTTCGAACAGCCGACACCCTGGTCGATCCAGCGCACCACGTAACCGAGAATGCCCTGGCTGTTGTTGTCCAGTTCGTTCTTGATCTGTTCGGCGGTCCACTGCGGGTTGACCGCCAGCGGGATGGTCAGGATGTCGTCTACCGAAGCATGGGCACGTTTGGCCAGTTCGGCCTGACGGGCGAACACGTCAACCTTGTGGTAGTGCAGCGCGTGCAGGGCAGCAGCGGTCGGCGAGGGTACCCAGGCGGTGTTGGCACCGGCCATCGGGTGAGCGATTTTCTGTTCGAGCATCGCCGCCATCAGGTCCGGCATGGCCCACATGCCTTTACCGATCTGTGCGCGACCTTGCAGGCCGGTGCTCAGACCGATATCGACGTTGGAGTTCTCGTAGGCGCCGATCCATTTTTCCGCCTTCATGTCCGCCTTGCGCACCATCGGGCCGGCTTCCATGGAGGTATGGATTTCATCGCCCGTGCGGTCGAGGAAACCGGTGTTGATGAACACCACACGCTCGCTCGCCGCCTTGATGCAGGCCTTGAGGTTGATCGTGGTACGACGCTCCTCGTCCATGATCCCGACTTTGAGGGTGTTGCGCGGCAGGCCCAGCACGTCTTCGATGCGACCGAACAGCTCGTTGGTGAACGCCGCTTCTTCAGGGCCGTGCATCTTCGGCTTCACGATGTAGATCGAGCCGGTGCGGGTGTTTTTGCGCGAGGTGTTGCCGTTCAGGTTGTGCATCGATGCCAGGCAAGTCACCAGGCCATCGAGAATGCCTTCAGGCACTTCGTTACCGTCTTTGTCGAGGATCGCATCGATGGTCATCAGGTGACCGACGTTACGCACGAACAGCAACGAACGACCGTGCAGGCTCAGTTCACTGCCATCGACGGCGGTGTAGGTGCGGTCGGCGTTCATGGTGCGGGTAAAGGTCTGACCGCCCTTGGCGACTTCTTCCGACAGATCGCCCTTCATCAGGCCGAGCCAGTTGCGGTAGATCACCACTTTGTCATCGGCATCGACCGCGGCAACCGAGTCTTCGCAGTCCATGATGGTGGTCAGCGCGGCTTCCATCAGGATGTCTTTGACGCCGGCCGCGTCGGTCTGGCCGACCGGGGTGCTGGCGTCGACCTGGATTTCGAAATGCAGGCCGTTGTTTTTCAGCAGGATCGCGGTCGGTGCAGCGGCATCGCCCTGGAAGCCGATCAGTTGCGCATCGTTGCGCAGGCCAGTGTTGCTGCCGCCTTTGAGGGCGACCACCAGTTTGCCATCGACGATCTTGTAGCCGGTGGAGTCTACGTGAGTGCCGGCAGCCAATGGCGCGGCTTCATCGAGGAACGCACGGGCGAAGGCGATGACCTTGTCGCCGCGAACCTTGTTGTAGCCTTTGCCTTTTTCCGCGCCGTCGTCTTCGCTGATGGCGTCGGTGCCGTAGAGCGCGTCGTACAGCGAACCCCAGCGGGCGTTCGAAGCATTGAGAGCGAAGCGGGCGTTCATCACCGGTACCACGAGTTGTGGACCGGCCATGCGGGCGATTTCTTCATCGACGTTTTGCGTCGTTGCCTGGAAATCGGCCGCTTCTGGCAGCAGATAACCGATGTCTTGCAGGAAAGCTTTGTAGGCCACGGCGTCGTGCGCCTGACCTGCACGTTCCTGGTGCCAGGCATCGATACGAGCCTGGAAATCATCGCGTTTGGCGAGTAGGGCTTTGTTCTTCGGTGCCAGGTCATGGATGACCTTGTCGGCACCGGCCCAGAACTTATCGGCGGTGAGGCCGGTACCGGGAATGGCTTCGTTGTTCACGAAGTCGAACAGGACTTTGGCGACCTGCAGGCCACCGACTTGAACGTGTTCAGTCATTGCTTGCCTCACTCTGCTCAGCTATTTCGCTTTTCAGCTCTTCAATTTAACAATGAAGCCTTTGGCCATTTAAACCACAAACCCCTCTACCAGTACATGCCCACGACGGGCGGCTGGGTTGGGACCAATCAACGGCTTGGGGCCTTGCTGACAGGGCTTTCAGGGTTGCGAACGTGCCTGCGGCAGACATCGATCCAACGTTATGTAGTGCGCGCTGCGGCATACTACATGATGAATTGCGGTTGTGAAAATTAGACTAATTACGTCGTTCTGCGACCCCATGACGCATTGCGGTCACGTCGGGGAGCGTGATGTTCTCAAAAAACTATTGGATTGTTCCAGTTAAATATCAAAAGTTGTACACATTATCTTTGGTGCTCTGCTATGGGGTGCCTGTTTTTGTGGCGGGCTTGCCCCCGTTGAGTGGCGAAGCCGCTCCCGTGCATGTACCACGAAAAATTACATCCGCTCATTTTGCGACTGCTGCGCAGCCGAACGGGGGCAAGCCCCCTCGCCACAATGTTCCCCTTGCCTATACTTGGTTCTCTATAACAAAAGTCATGACTGGAGGGCTGCGCCATGGACCACCTCGTTCTCACTGTTTTTGCTCCGGACAAGCCGGGGCAAGTCGAGCGCATTGCCCAATGCATTGCCGAGCACGGCGGCAACTGGCTGGAAAGCCGCATGTCGCGCATGGCGGGACAATTCGCCGGCATTCTGCGGGTGGGCGTGCCGGCCGAGGCCTACGACGAATTGGTCGATGCCCTGCAGGGCTTGTCCGCCCAGGGCATTCGCGTGTTGGTCGCCGAAAGCAGCATCGAACAATCCTGCACCTGGAAGCCGATCGCCATGGAACTGGTGGGAAATGATCGTCCGGGGATCGTGCGTGACATCACACGCTTGTTGAGCGAGCAGGGGGTGAGTCTGGAACGGCTGGTCACCGAAGTGCGCCCGGCCCCGATGAGCAGCGAACCGTTGTTCCATGCCGAAGCGATTCTTGCCGTCCCGCTGACGTTGTCGCTGGACGTGCTGCAATCGCGCCTGGAAACCCTGGCGGACGATCTGATGGTCGAGTTGGTGCTACGCAGTGATCCCTGATCAGGTTATCCAAGTTAAACGTGCACCGGCCTGTGGATAACCTGTAGAGACACCCCGCCAGGCCACGCCGACCGGGGTTCTTCATGATCTGATCAAAAAACCAGCAGTTTCAGCCACTTGCGCACAATCGGCGGGGATCACGCTGTGGATAACCTTGGGAAGGAATGATGCAGGCCACGGGAGACGTGGCCTGTAGGCTTTTGTGCGTTTTTTGATCAGCTGCGGCGGCGCAAACTTATCCACGCATCGACGCTGTAAACCGCCAGACCGGCCCAGATAAACATGAACGCTACCAAGGTACTGGACGACAGGTGCTCGCCAAACAGCAGAACGGCTTGCAGCAGAACCAGGGTTGGCGCCAGGTACTGAAGAAACCCCAGTGTCGTGTAGGGCAAATGCCGTGCAGCAGCGTTGAAGCAGACCAGCGGCACCAGCGTGATCGGGCCGGCGGCGACCAACCACCAGGCCTGGGACGTGGTCCAGAATTCGGCCTGGGCGCTGCTGGCCGTCGGATTGAGCAGCAACCAGCCAAGGGCAATCGGCACCAGCATCCAGGTTTCCACCACGAGCCCCGGCAGTGCCTTGACCGGTGCCTGCTTGCGAATCAGGCCATAGAAACCGAAGGTCAGTGCCAGCACCAGCGACACCCACGGCAGGCTGCCGACTTGCCAGACCTGCTGCGCCACACCCACCGTCGCCAGGCCGACGGCAATCCATTGCATGTGCCGCAGCCGTTCGCCGAGGATCAGCATTCCCAGCAACACGTTCACCAACGGGTTGATGTAGTAGCCGAGACTGGCCTCCAGCATGCGGCCGTTGTTCACCGACCAGACGTAGGTCAGCCAGTTGGCCGCGATCAGCGCACCGCTCAGGGCCAGGATCGCCAGTCGCTTGGGGTTCTCCCGCAGCTCGCGCCACCAGCCGGGATGCTTCCAGACCATCAGCAACAAGGCGCCGAACAGCGCCGACCACAGCACCCGGTGGATGATGATTTCCACTGCGGGCACGCTGGCGATGGCTTTGAAATAGAGGGGGAAAAGCCCCCAGATGATGTAGGCACTCAGGCCTAGAATGTACCCGCGACGCGGGTTGGCGGCTTGCATGCAGAATCCTTGCTTAGGCAGCTAACAAAGAGGGGATTGTAAGGAGATTTGTTTGCGAATGTCCTGACTGAATAGGTAGGACATTTGTGAACATCGGTATCTGTAGGAGCGAGCCTGCTCGCGATGGACGTCAACGATAACGCGTGCTGTCTGGATAAACGCGTTGCCCTTGCGTTCTTCGCGAGCAGGCTGAACTGGTCAAGTAATCCCGGACACCGGTTACGGTGTTTATGCCGCCTTTTGCTCCATGGCTATTGGCGACAGATAGTTGTTGTAGCTGTGGAGCCTGGTGCGGTTGTAGTACATGAAGAAGCG
>NZ_JAHBDG010000025.1:0-69485 GCF_019956305.1 Pseudomonas sp. BF-B-30
GGCTTGCTCGCGAAAGCGGTGTATCAGCAGACGAATATGTTGAATGACACACCGCCTTCGCGAGCAAGCCCGCTCCCACAAGGGATCTCCAGTGGCCCGCGAGAATCAGCTATACCTCTATGAAACGAATAGCGTGCAGGATGCTCGAAACAAACGGGTGCAACTTACCGGGATAGAGCCAGCCGATGCAGTTTCTAGAGGAAAGCCACGGGTGCTCCGGGTGGAACGGCGAAATGGCCGGGCGCATTCGTGCGTTCGACTGGAGCCGGACCGAACTTGGCCCGCTCGATTCATGGTCCAGGAGCCTGAGCAGCGCGGTGCAGTTGATGCTCGCGTCCCCACTGCCGATGGTGATGCTCTGGGGCCAGTCCGGGTACATGATCTATAACGACGCTTATTCCAAGTTTGCCGGTGGGCGTCATCCGTATCTGCTCGGCTCTGCCGTAGAACTGGGTTGGCCGGAAGTTGCCGAGTTCAATCGCCACGTGGTCGACACCTGCCTGGCGGGCGGCACCTTGTCCTATCGCAACAAAGAACTGGTGCTGCTGCGTGACGGGGTTCCGGAAGATGTCTGGATGGACCTCTACTACAGCCCGGTGGCCGACGATGACGGGTGCCCGGCCGGGGTCATGGCCATGGTGGTGGAAACCACCGATCGGGTGATCTCCGAACACCGGCGACAGGCGGCTGAAGACGCCTACCGCGCCGACAACGAACGGGTACGCCTGGCGCTGAACGCCGGCGCCTTGCTCGGTTCCTTTGTCTGGGACATCAAGGCCAACGTGATGTCGGGTGACGAGCGCTTCGCTCGCGCGTTCTCTTATCCACCCGGGCAAGACCTGCAAAACCTGTCTCAGGAAATCGCTGAAAGCCGGATCCATCCGGATGACCGCAGTTGGGTTCAGGAACGAGTCAGACTGTCGGTGGAGACGGGCGAGCCCTACAACGTCGAATACCGGATCCGGCGCCCGGATGGCAGCTACCTCTGGGTACTCGCCAGTGGTTGTTGCGAGTTCAATGAGCAGGGCGAGGCGTTTCGTTTCCCCGGCGTGCTGATCGACATCCACGAACGCAAGACCGCCGAAGAGTCCCTGCTCAAGTTCACCCGCAACCTGGAACAGCGGGTGGCCGATGAGGTCGAGGCGCGGCTGGCGGCGGAAGAACAACTGCGCCAGTCACAGAAGCTCGAAGCCATCGGCGGTCTCACCGGTGGTGTGGCCCATGACTTCAACAACCTGTTGCAAGTGATCGCCGGCAACCTGCACCTGCTCGCGCGTCATGAGCCGGGTAACGCCAATGTGCAGCGCCGGGTCTCGGCGTCGATTGCCGCTGTCGAGCGCGGTGCCAAGCTGTCTTCGCAATTGCTGGCATTCGCCCGCCGCCAACCGTTGTCACCCGCGGTCTTCACCTTGCGGCAGATTTTCGATGGCCTGGCGGAGCTGTTGCTGCGTGCCCTGGGTGAAACCCTTCAGGTTCACATGACGGCACCCGAAGACTCCTGGAATGTGTTTGTCGATCGCAACCAACTGGAAAACGCCATTCTCAATCTGGCGATCAATGCCCGTGACGCCCTTCAAGGCGAGGGCAGGATTGACCTGTGCGCGGAAAACATCGTCCTCGATCGCAAATTTTGCGCCGCAAAGGGCATTGCCCCCGGGGACTATGTACGGGTGTCCGTGACGGATACCGGCGTCGGCATGCCGCCGCAGGTGCTGGCCCAGGCGTTCGAACCGTTCTTCACCACCAAGGCCGACGGTCAGGGCACCGGCTTGGGCTTGAGTATGGTGTTTGGCTTCGTCAAGCAGAGTGGCGGTCATATCGAAATCGCCAGCGACGTGGGGCGGGGGACCCGGGTGCAGCTGTACTTCCCCCGCACCTTGCGCGCGGCACCCAGCGAAACGCCGGGCCCTGATGTGCCGCAACGGGGCGGGCACGAACGCATCCTGGTGGTCGAGGACAATGAGGCCGTGAGGGTATCGGCGGTGGAGTTGTTGCGCGAGGAGGGCTATCAGGTCCTCACGGCCACCAACGGTGACGTCGCCATGCAAATGTTGCTGGAAGGGCTGGCGGTGGACCTGATTTTTACCGACGTGGTCATGCCCGGCCTGATCAAGAGTTCGGACCTGGCGGCCTGGGCGAAAGTGCAGGAGCCACCGGTGGCTGTGTTGTTCACCTCGGGGCATACCCGCGACATTATCTCGCGCAATCACCAGCTCAGCCCCGACACCCACCTGCTGAGCAAACCCTACAACCCCGAGGCACTGACGCAGATGGTGCGCACGGTGCTTAACGGCTGACAAAAACAGGTGATTCTCCACGCAGGTTTTCAAAGGTGACCGAGTGATCGTCAACCGGTGGAGGCGCCAGCGCAGGCAAGGTTTTATCCCATTGGCGACCGGACGACGAACGGACACCGCTGGTCTGACAGGTGGTCGACAGAACAGGCTAACCGAGGCCATTCTGATAGTTGGTGAACGCAATTGATCGCGTTTCGCTGCCGATCAACAAACGGAGGTGTTCCATGCCGGTGCCCCATGACCTTTATCAGGATCTGAAACGCTCAAAGGAAGAAGTCCAGCAGAAACGCACCAAGGATCCGTTACTGGATTCACTGCTTAACAAGTATTCCCAGGCGGATGCCGAAGTGGTGAAAGCAGAGGAGGCCAAGTCCAACGATGACACCGTAAGGAAGCTCAAGGAGGCACGTCTGCTGGTCAAGGACAAGATCGTCAAGCAACTTGGCTCGTCGTCCTGACCCAGCGAGCTGCCACCGACGACCGGTGGCGGGAAAGTTGGAACGGCATCACAACCGGCACCTCGAATGTTCAGAGACCGCTGTTATGGCTCTCAACGAGGTGCCTCATGACCCAGCCCAAATACCCCAGTGAACAACAGGCTGGCTACGACCCGATCCCCACTCATCCCGAACCCCTGAGCCCCGAACACACCACGGTCAATCCCGAGGAAGAGCCGGGCATCGATGAGTGGCCGGATGATGAGGGTGTCGACATCGATCCAGAGTGAACACCGCCCTCTGTAGGAGCGAGCTTGCTCGCGATGGTCGTTAACGATGCCGCGTGTTTACTGACTAAACGCAGTGCTTTTGAGTCCATCGCGAGCAGGCTCGCTCCTACAGGGGGGCTTCGGTGAATTCAGGAAGGGGACTGTTCATTGCAATGCCTTGCTTAGCGGCAATCGCACCATGTTCCGGGCTTTCAGCGAACCGAAATACAACCAGTCCCCATACTCGCGCACGGTGGTGATGGGGGAGTAATTGTCGCTGCTGCCGTCCTGCAGGTTGGCGATCACTTTGCCATCAAGGTCCAGGCCCAGGGCAAATCCGTGTTTTTCCACGGGCTTGGGCAACACGGTCATGGCCCGCACGATCATCTTGCGCACGAACGGATGCGCCGCCGTGGCGTCGAGAAAGGGGTTTCGGGGGGCATACAGCGCCACCCAGAACCGGTCGTGGCCATTGAACGACAGGTTGTCCGGCAGCCCTGGCAGGTTGTCGATAAACAGGTCGTGGGTGCCGGCCTTCGGACCGCTGAGCCAATAACGAGTGATGCGGTAGGCGCCGGTTTCATTGACCAGTACATAGGCATCGTCCGGTCCCAGGGTCACGCCGTTGGCAAACTCCAGCTTATCCAGCACAACCGAGGTTTTGCCGGTCTGGAAATCGTACCGCAGCAGTCGACCGTCGCCGCCGTGTTCGATCACGGCCTCACCGTCGTGGCCATAGCCGAAGCGGCTCGAAGCATCGCTGAAATAAGCGTAGTGGCCGGGTTTGTCGATGACCACGTCGTCGGTAAAACCGAAGGGAACGCCGTCGGCCTCTGTGGTCAAGGCCACCAGGCGTCCCTGGGCGTCGAGGGACAACAAGCCTTTGACGGCATCGGCGATCACCAGCAGGCCATTGGGATGCCGGGCCAGGCCCAGTGGCCGGCCACCGGTATCGGTCAGGATTCTGGTGGTCTTGCCGTCCAGGCTCGTACGGATCAGGCGCCCGTCGTGCAGACCGGTGATGAGCGTGTCGTTTTCCAGTAACAAGGCTTCCGGCCCGTCGATATTGGCGGCGCCGACGCGTTCCACCTCCTTGAGCCGCTGATTGTCGGCGTAGATTCCGCTGGTGAGGGACGGCGCGGCTTGTGGTGTCCAGGCCACCGGCCGCACCTTGGTCGGCATCAGCAGCAGGAAGGCGCCGATGACGACGATGACCAGCAACAGACATTTGAAGGTTCTGCTCACACGCCGACTCCTGTCGCGGCCAGATACTTCTGTGCCATGTCGCGCAATGCCAGCATCGACGCCGCCGATTCCCGGTCGATGCGCCGCTTGAGCAACAAGCGGTTGGCAATGCGCATTGCCAGGCCGCTGAATTGATATTCCAGGGTGCGGACGAAACGTGTGTCTTCGCCTGTGGCATCGCATTCATAGGTCACCACCAGCGACAGGCCGTGGTCACCCCGGGCCTCGGCGCTCCAGCGCCGCCCGGGCAGGTACTCCGCCACCTCCCAGCGCAAGTGCCCGTCGCGCCCGCCGGCATGGATGTCTTCCTCGAAACGTGCGCCGGCATGCAGCGGGCCTTTTGGCCCGTCGATGCGCAGCGACGACGGATGCCATTGCGGCCAAAGGGTCACGGTGCTGGCGTAGGCAAGTACCTGGATCGGGTTTCCGGCAATGACAACCTGATGCTGCATGCGGGTCATGGGGGTTCTCGTCGGGTTGAGCGGCTCAGGTTCCGGCTCCCAATAGAGGGTGCCGAACAGGTAGTCCATCAGCGGGAAAACGATGTTGAAATTACGCGCCTGCATCAGTTCACGGCGGTGGTGCAGTTCGTGCAGCCGGCGCATCTGGCGGATCCACGGCAACCGTGTGAGCGGGTTGCGCGACGGCAGATGCTCGCAGGCATGAAACACTTCATAAGTCAGGTAGCCGAGGACAAGAAGGCCGCCGACCAATCCGGCGACGTTGGTATTGATGTGCTTGAGCAGCCACCAGAGGGGCAGGGCGACGGCGAGGGTGTGCAGCACGATCAGCCACGCCGGAAACAGAATCACCCGCCAGTCGCGGGCGTTGTCGTAGGTCATGTGGCCGGGGGTGAAAAAGCTGTGGTGGTCGCCTGCGTGACGGGCGAAAAACAGCCGGGCGAAGCTCTTTTTATGATGCCCCAGGTGGCGATGCACCATGTACACGCCGAGGTTGAACAACAGCAGCGTGACGGGCACCGCCAGCCATTCCGCTGGCCGCACCTGATGTACGTTGCTCCAGAAGACGCTGATCGCCAGTGCCCCGAACACCAGGACAAACGCGCCATGCAGCCAGGGGTTGTAGAGCGGATGAATGTCGGCGCGGTAACGGCCGCGGAATCCTTCGGTGGTCTGCCTCACTGCAATCACCTGTCGTTTTTGTTATCTCTTTCAGATTAGCCGATCCCGGTGATTTGACGGACCGAACCTTAAGGACACAACGGCCATGATCCGGTGCAAACCGGTCTCAGGTCAGCGGATCCCATCGCTGCGACCAGTCTTCGTCGGAGTCGATGACTTTGCGCAGCAGGTCGAAGGCGCGTTGCAGCGTCGGCGAGTCACGATCGCGCGAGTAGACCAGATAGGTCGGGTAGTTGAATTCCGGCGCCTTGGGCACCCGTTCCAGGGCGCCGCTTTGCAGATAACTCTGCACCACGCGGGTGCGGAAGTAGCCACTGCCGCCGTTTTCGAGAAGATACTGCAAGCCCAGCGGGCCCAGATTGAAACTCAGTGCAGCCTTGGCCTTCTCCGGCAGCGCGGCGTCGTGCTGGCGTCGGAAATCAGCGCCCCAATCGATGTACACATAAGGATCGGGCTTGTCGGCCAGGCGCACGAGAATCAGTTTTTCTTCGAGAATCTGTTCGACCTGCAGACGCGGCCAATATTCGGGCTGATACACCAGCGCGGCATCCAGAACGCCCAACTCCAGTTGGCGCAGCAGGTTTTCCCCGTCGCGGATTTCCATGCGCAGGGCATGGCTGGGGATGTTCTTGCGAATTTCGCCGGCCCAGCCGAGCATCAACGGGTTGCACAGACTCACCTCGCCACCGATGTGCAGCACATCGCGATAACCTTCGGGCAACGGCAAATCACGCCGCGCGGCTTCCCAGGTTTGCACCAGCTGATTGGCATACACCACGAACGCTTCGCCATTGGGCGTCAGGCGGGCGCCGGCACGATTGCGCACGAACAGGGTGCTGCCCAGTTGGCTCTCGAGTTTTTGTACCCGTGCGGTGATCGCGGTCTGGGTGACATGGAGCTTCTCGGCAGCCGCGGCCAGGCTGCCATGGCGAACGATTTCGAGGAAGGTGCGGGCGAGGTCGATGTCCATGGGGTGGCCGGTGGTGTAAGTGCTCGCATTGTAAGAGCACCACCTGACCTGTGGCGAGGGGGCTTGCCCCCGTTGGGGCGCGAAGAGGCCCTTGACGTCCTTCCGATAAGTCGAAATCTCTGGTTGTGCGACTGCTTCGCAGTCGAACGGGGGCGAGCCCACTCGCCACAGGACCAGCAAAAACGACAAATCCCGCCACTAAGGGCGGGATTCGTTTGCAGCAGGCACGCTCCCGAAGTTCGGGAACCAGGTGCTTACGACGGGAACAGCTCGGACAGTTTCAT
This sequence comes from Pseudomonas sp. BF-B-30, assembly GCF_019956305.1. Taxonomy (NCBI): domain Bacteria; kingdom Pseudomonadati; phylum Pseudomonadota; class Gammaproteobacteria; order Pseudomonadales; family Pseudomonadaceae; genus Pseudomonas; species Pseudomonas sp. BF-B-30. The sequence continues at coordinate 6,645 of NZ_JAHBDG010000025.1, forward strand.
CGCCAGCATCATGTCGCCTTCAGCGCGCAGTTTGCCGCCCATGAACGCTTGCATGCCGTCAGTCGAACCGTCGACGATGCCTTGCAGGGTTTCGCCGTCCATCACCAGGGTCACCTGGGCGTCCGGGTTCTCGCCTTCCTGCAGCTCGCAGGTGCTGTCCTTGACGATCAGCGAGAAGTTTTTGGTGTCGTCGATGCGGAAACCGAAGACCAGGTCCAGACCGGCGGCAGCGGCTGGGTTGAACTTGGCTTTCATTGCTTGTACGGCATCAGCTACGGAGGTCATGGTTCGATCCTTTCTTGGGTAATAAGAGCTGGGTGATTACAGCCAGGGTCACAATAATCCGGACTCAGCGAAACGTGATGAGTTCCGGGGCCTTCAACAGTTGCAGGTGCGCATGACTGTTGAAGGAAGCCAGGGACACCTCGCGACCACGAAACTTAAGCTGGTTGAGCGAGGTGTTGACGATTTGCCAGTTCAATTCAAAGGCCTGCCGGGCAGGCATTTGCGTAATCAGGTGGAGCAGGGCGGTGATGGTGCCGCCGGACGTGAACACGGCGATTTTCTGGGTGTTGTCGGCCTGGTCGAGAATGCGGTGCAGACCTGCCCGCACCCGCTCGACAAACCCCAGCCAGCTCTCCAGGCCCGGTGTGTCGTAGGTGCCGGCCAGCCAGCGCTCGATGATCAGGGCGAAGATACGCTGGAACTCAGCACGGTTTTGCGCGGCGTTGCGCAGGATGTCCAGGGCCTCGGGTTCGTCCGGCAGCATGGCCGGCAGCAGCGCGCGGATCACTGCATCGGCGTCGAACTCGTTGAAGGCGGAGTCGGTTTCCAGCAGCGGCACCGGCAGGCCCGCCGCGGCGAATTGTTCCAGCGCGCTGTTGGCCGTGTGCTGCTGGCGGCGCAGATCCCCCGCCAGGCAGCGGTCGAAGCTGATCCCGAGTTCGGCCAGGTGCCGACCCAGGATTTCCGCCTGACGAATACCGGTCGGCGACAGCACGTCGTAGTCGTCTGCACCGAAGGAGGCCTGGCCATGTCGAATCAAATAGATGCTGCCCACGTCCGCGTCTTCCCGGTACGTTGAAGGTTTGGCGAGGTTATGAGGATGGCGGTGTGCTGTCAATGAAAAAACATACGCTTGTTTGAAATGCCCGTTACAGGCCTGTTACCAGAGCTTTCACGGCTGGTAGCAAGGTCGACGCATGGGTATGCTGGAGGTATCCCGCGCGCGTTCAAGCCGCGCATCGTTTGAGGAGTCCCTGTGGAGTTTTTTTCCGAGTACGCCATTTTTCTGGCCAAGACCGTGACCCTGGTGATCGCCATTCTGGTGGTCCTGGCCAGTTTTGCGGCCTTGCGCAGCAAGGGGCGGCGCAAGTCGTCGGGCCAGTTGCAGGTCAGCAAACTCAATGATTTCTACAAAGGGCTGCGCGAACGCCTGGAGCAGACGTTGCTCGACAAGGATCAGCTCAAGGCCTTGCGCAAGACCCAGGCTAAAACCGACAAGAAACAGAAGAAAAAACCGGAGGCCAAGCCCCGGGTGTTCGTGCTCGATTTCAATGGCGATATCAAGGCTTCGGCCACCGAAAGCCTGCGCCACGAAATCACTGCCTTGCTGACCCTGGCCACACCGAAGGACGAAGTGGTGCTGCGCCTGGAAAGCGGCGGTGGCATGGTTCACAGCTACGGCCTGGCCTCCTCGCAACTGGCGCGTATCCGTGAGGCCGGCGTGCCCTTGACCGTGTGCATCGACAAGGTCGCGGCCAGCGGTGGCTACATGATGGCGTGCATCGGCCAGAAGATCATCAGCGCACCCTTCGCGATCCTCGGCTCGATTGGCGTGGTGGCGCAGTTACCCAACATCAACCGCTTGCTGAAAAAGCACGACATCGACTTCGAAGTGCTGACCGCCGGTGAGTACAAACGCACACTGACCGTGTTTGGCGAAAACACCGAGAAGGGCCGGGAGAAGTTCCAGCAAGACCTGGACATCACCCATCAACTGTTCAAGAACTTCGTGTCGCGCTATCGCCCGCAACTGGCGATCGATGAAGTGGCCACCGGCGAAATCTGGCTCGGCGTGGCGGCGCTGGAAAAACACCTGGTCGACGAACTCAAGACCAGCGACGAGTACCTCGCCGAACGCGCCAGGCAGTCCGAGCTTTATCACCTGCACTATGCCGAGCGCAAAAGCCTGCAAGAGCGCATTGGCATGGCCGCCAGCGGCTCGGTCGATCGTGTGCTGCTGAGCTGGTGGAGCCGTTTGACCCAGCAACGCTTCTGGTAACGGGGCAGGAGATATTGCAAAACATCCAGCCGGGGCATTAGCCCCGGTTTTTTTTGCCTGCGAATACTTGCCTGATGTCCTCCACGGCCCGGCGAAATCTCTGTAGGCAGCAGGCGACCGTTCCTGCTTTCGGTAATGCGGCGGTTGGTTATGTTGGTGTTCCGGAATAATTGCCATGGAACGCATATGAATGACCATCAGACACCGCTTCATCCCGATCTTGTGCCGCTGCGAGAAACACTGACGTCTGTGGTGGGTGCGGCTTTGCCGCAGTCTCCCGAGCAGTTCGGTGCCCAGTTGATCAAGGCAAAATGGGGGCCAGACATCGACCCGCAAAAGGCCCTGTTGGTCACCCTGGATTACCGCTATCGCGGGCATCCACCGCAGGACGGTATCGAGCAAGGCCAGGTGGCAAACACGCAAACCCTGGTGCAGGCGTTGCTGGCGAACTACCAGACCGTCGGTGACGGGCGTTTTGCCGAAAGCGCATTTGGCTTGTACACACCGCCCGATGTCGGTCCGTCCGTTCGAATCGTGGAGCATGTCGATGAATTCGCCGATCACGGCAATGGCAATCACCACACCTACGAAGGCATTTATCGCCAGACCACGCCACAGGTGTATGGGCCGGCAACGCAAATTGCCCTGAGGCCTGCGGCGTTCAAACAGTGGGTGTGGGAGCTGGATCTGCAAACCCGCTATCAGGCTTACCTTGATCGCGCGTGGCCCTCCGATAAGCGTATCGTCCAGGCGGCGCCTTACGACCTGAGAACCTCGGCCAAGGCCGCCTTTATCATGAGCGCCTGCCTGCAACATCAGGAGGGCAGTTTGAGTCAGGAAGGCCTGGTCTTGGCCATGCAGGCCGCCGGGTTGCCAGCGCAGCAGACCTGGAATGCGTTGACCATCGGCCAGGTGCAGGCGCCCACCCGCATCAGTGCGCCGATCGAGGTCGGGCGGCTGACGATCTATCGCTATACATCGGACGATATCTGGTGTTATCGCCACCGTCACAGCGGCCGGGTCTTGCTGAACATTCCCGGCAACTCCTCACCCTTGCATGAATTCGCCGACTTCCGGCACCTGCGCCAATGGATCGTGGACCAAGGCAGGGTTGCCGCCAAACGGCAAGCGCTGGTCGCGCATTTTGCCGAGGACGATCGTGAAGACGGTACCTTCCATGCGGGGGTGTCGACGGCGTTGGAGGGCATGGCGGTTTACCCGAAGGAACACTGGCTGAAAAAGAACGCAGGGTTGTTCAACAACGACGGTTTCTGGGACCCGCAGGACTACATCGACCTTGAGCGTGTGTCGACTGACACCGACCCGTTCGCGCAATTGGTGCTGACCATGAAGCAGGCCTCCATGGCCAGCGTCAAAACCATCCGCGACGATGCCCAGGTCAATCGCGACAACCTGAGCGCGGTGGTGGAACCGCTCGTGCAGTGGATCAACCGGCTGGGGCCATTGGCATTGTTCATTCCGGGAGGTGAGGGCGTCCTGGTACTGGCCGGGCTGATCGACGCCGGTTATGGCCTCGATCAGGCCGTCAACGGTAAAACACCGGAGCAGCGCTCCGAGGGCGTGACGCGCACGGTGTTTGGCTTGCTCAATGCACTCCCGCTGGCCGGGGCGGTGGCGGCACTCAAGGGCGAAGAAGAAATCGCCGGAACGTTGCACGAACCCCGGGAACCCGGGAGCGAGCCGCATCCCGAAACGCCGGCCGAGCCCGCACCCGGATCGGCTCCGGTGCCCGTGTCGACACGTGTGGAGCTGATGCGTGGCGTCTGCACCCCCCTTGCTGCCTTCAGTGATGAGGTATTGGCGCAGATCGCCCGGGTCAGTACGGTCGACGACGATATGCTGCGCCTGATGCATGCTGGCCGTCCGCCGACGCCGTTGCTCGCCGACACCATCACACGCTTCAAGCTCGATCAGGAGCTCGAAATCGTCGCCGACCCGCAAGCACGGGCTGGATTGTTCAACGCCCGATATCAGGCGCTCCAGCACTCGGACCAGGAGTGGGTTCGCCTGTTTCAGCGTGAATACCAAGGTTTGCCGAAAAGCGCCGTGGAGCAGATCCTCGACCGTTCGGGAGTTGACATCAATCGGCCCGTCGATGCTGACGAGGCGCTGCTACTGTTCAAGCGCCTGGACAGCAAGTCGCGGGAGTATCAACAACATGCACGACTCAACCGGGCTTATGAAGGTCTGTACTTGCGTTCGATCGTCCATCCGGAAACCGATGTCCTGGCGTTGCATTCCCTGCCACGCCTGCCCGGTTGGCCGAAAGACTTACGCATCGAAGTGCACGACGGGTCAATCAGTGGCCGGGTCCTGGACCGTTGCGGCCCGCCCGATTCGGCGGATTGCCGGCGCTTGATCAAGGTCGGTGATCGCTATCGGTATTCCACGATGGCGGCCACCGACGGCGAGGGTTCGGATCTGTTTACCGCACTGGTCGATCTATTGTCAGGGGAGGAACGCGCGGCGATGTCGCTGCGCTCCCCAGACGCGGCCAGCCAGTTGCGCCTGCGTATTGGCACACATGCCTTGCCCCGCTCCGAGCTGATACTCGGCTTGAATCGAATGGATTCGCGGTTGCCCTTCGAAGCCAGTGGGTTGCGCGGCGGCGGCTTTCCGAATACGCCACAGGCCGCTGCGCTGACCCATGAAATCATGCGACTGCAGGTCAAGAATCTGTATCCGGATTTCACCGATGCCCAGGCGGATGAGCTGCTCCTGATGGCGGGTAACGGCGCTCAAGCGCTGGTGGATCGCCTGATTCTCGAGATGCAGCAGTTGCATGCCGATCTGCGCCAGTGGATCGACCAGGCCGTGCTGGATGTCGATGACATGGATGTGGATTTTCTTGCGGTGGACGATGATGACGCCGCAGGCATGAGCCCTGAGCAGGTGGCGGCACACAATGTCGAACTGCTGCAAACCGTGATTGGCTATGAGCGTGAAACGCGAATTGAATTGGGCGACGAACTGATGGGTATCTGGCAAAAATGCCCGCCCCAGATCAATAGAGTCATGTCCGGCGAGACGTTCTCTGGTTACAGGCTGGATATGGGGTTCGAGGACTACCATAGGTTGCCAACGATGAACGTACGCTTCAATGAGGTCGTCGAGTTATCGATGCGGGGCTTGCACCTGGTCGAGCGCGAGAGCCTGAGCGACTTTCTCGAAAGTTTTCCGAACCTGCGTTCCCTGAACCTGGAACGTGTCGACCTGCGGCAACTCAACGCAGACGGCGTGCTGGAAGGTGTGTTGCCTCCACCGATTCGGCAAATGACCCGCCTCACTACGCTCAACCTGAGTTCCACCTTTTTGCAGCTTCAAGAGAGCACGGCTTCGCAGTTTCGTGAGCTGGCGAGCTTGCAAATGCTCGATCTGAGTGACAACCCGTTGACTGTGCCGCCCGTGGTATTGGGGATGAATGAGCTGCGTGTGTTGAACCTGAGAAACACCGGAATCAGCCATTGTCCGATAGGCATCGCCGATCAGCCGTACTTCACCTCGCTCGACTTGCGAGGCAACCGGATCGGTCGGGTTCCCTACTCGATACTGATTCAGGCGGTGTCCCGGGACCGGGTGAAACTGTGGGGCAATCCGCTGACGGATGAAGACACGTTGTTGCGCCTGGTGAGTCATCGTGAGCGCACCGGTATCAATTTGTGGTTGAGTGAGCCGGGTGCCGATTACGGCAGTGCGACGCCCTGGCTGGAGGAGGGTGATGAAAGCGTGCGCGAGACGCGGCAACAGATCTGGCAACGATTGGCCCTCAAACCATCGGGCAGTGCGTTGCTCCGGGTCGTGGATGGATTGAGCCTGACGGCGGATTTCCGGGTCGGTTATTGGTCGCTGCAGGCGCGTGTGTGGCGCTTGCTCCACGAAGCGGATGCGTCAGAAGAGTTGTGGGGCTGGTTGCTGCACTGTGTCGAAACGCGGATGGTCGATGCGGACAATCCGTTCAGGCTGTTCGTGGTGCTGGAGGATCGAGTCCGGCTGTACTGCGACTGGGTCGCCATGGGGCGTCCGATTCCGCTGGTGGATAATCCGGTGTTTTAGCGCGAAGGGTAAAACCCCTTGAACCCCGGTTCGGGGTTCAAGGGGTGACGGTCAGCGACGACGGAACAGCGGCAGCGGTTCGTCGGCAGCGGCCTGGTAGGTCACCGAGAAGTCCTTGAGGCCTTCAAGGGCTTCGTGCGGGTCTTTGTCGGCGCGAATGGCGAACGCGTCGAAACCACAGCGATGCATGTAGAACAACTGGTCACGCAGCACGTCGCCAATGGCCCGCAATTCGCCCTTGAAACCGTAACGGTCACGCAGCAGGCGGGCGTTGGAGTAGTTGCGGCCATCGGTGAATGCCGGGAAGTTCAGGGCGATGACCTGGAATTGCGCCACGTCTTTTCCGATTTCCTCGGCTTCTTCATCGGCGTCCAGCCAGATGCCCAGGCCACCGTCGCGGGCCAGGAGCATGCGGCTGTGTTCGCGCCACAGCTGCAACGGCACGATGAGGTCGTCGCAGTTGCTGATCTCGTCGATGTTGAAGTCCTTGGGCAGCAGGTGCCAGGTTTCGTCGACGACCTCGTTGTTCTTAATGATTCGCTGCATAGACACGCTCCTTGAAGAGGTCGATACCAATACGCTGATAGGTGTCGATGAAGCGTTCGTCTTCGGTACGTTGTTCGATGTACACGTCGATCAGCTTTTCGATCACGTCAGGCATGGCTTCCTGGGCAAAGGACGGGCCGAGGATCTTGCCCAGGCTGGCGTCACGGCTGGCGCTGCCGCCGAGGGAAACCTGATAGAACTCTTCGCCTTTCTTGTCTACCCCCAGGATGCCGATGTGGCCGACGTGGTGGTGACCACAGGCGTTCATGCAACCGGAGATGTTCAGGTCCAGTTCGCCGATGTCGAACAGGTAGTCCAGGTCGTCGAAGCGGCGCTGGATCGATTCGGCGATCGGGATCGACTTGGCGTTGGCCAGGGAGCAGAAATCACCGCCCGGGCAGCAGATGATGTCGGTCAGCAGGCCGATGTTCGGCGTGGCGAAACCTTGCTCGCGCAACTCGCCCCACAGGGCGAACAGCTTGTCCTGCTCGACGTCGGCCAGGATGATGTTCTGCTCGTGGGAGGTGCGCAGTTGACCGAAGCTGTAGCGGTCGGCCAGGTCGGCCACGGCGTCGAGCTGTTTGTCGGTGATGTCGCCCGGTGCAACGCCGGTTGGCTTCAGGGACAAGGTCACGGCCACGTAGCCCGGCTTCTTGTGGGCCAGGGTGTTGCGCACGCGCCAGCGGGCGAAGCCCGGGTGCTGCTGGTCGAGCTCGGCCAGGGCGGCGGTCTGGTTGTCCAGCGCCTTGTAGTCCGGATCGACGAAGTGTGTGGCGACGCGCTGCACTTCGGCTTCGGTCAGCGTGGTCTGGCCACCGCGCAGGTGCTCCATTTCCGCATCGACTTTCTGTGCAAAGACTTCAGGCGTCAGCGCTTTGACCAGGATCTTGATCCGCGCCTTGTATTTGTTGTCGCGACGGCCATAGCGGTTGTAGACCCGCAGGATGGCGTCGAGGTAGCTCAACAGGTCTTGCCACGGCAGGAATTCATTGATGAATGCACCCACCACCGGCGTACGACCCAGGCCACCGCCGACAAGCACGCGGAAGCCCAGTTCGCCGGCTGCGTTGTGCACCGGCTCAAGGCCGATGTCGTGGACTTCGATGGCGGCACGGTCGGAAGTCGAACCGTTGACGGCAATCTTGAATTTGCGCGGCAGGTAGGCGAATTCCGGGTGGAACGTGGTCCACTGGCGGACGATCTCGCACCATGGGCGCGGGTCGATCAGTTCGTCGGCGGCGACACCGGCAAACTGGTCGGTGGTGACGTTGCGCAGGCAGTTGCCGCTGGTCTGGATCGCGTGCATCTGCACGGTGGCCAGTTCAGCGAGAATGTCCGGAATGTCTTCCACGGCCGGCCAGTTGAACTGCACGTTCTGCCGGGTACTGATGTGGGCATAGCCCTTGTCGTAGTCGCGGGCAATCCTGGCCATCATTCGCATCTGGCGCGAAGTCAGTTGGCCGTAAGGCACGGCGACTCGCAGCATAGGCGCGAAACGCTGGATATAAAGGCCATTTTGCAGGCGCAGGGGGCGGAATTCTTCTTCGCTCAGCTCGCCTGCCAGATAGCGTCGGGTCTGATCACGGAACTGCTTGACGCGGTCCTCGATGATCCGCTGATCGTATTCGTCGTATACGTACATATAAGTCCTGTTCTCAGGCTTGGGCCGGTCGGAAACAGCGGCGTTTTTTGGCTTGCTGGCGTCCGATAATACCTCGGCAATTCTGCGCGCACGGCCGCGCACTCCCTACGGAGCCGGGGCACGATACCAGTTTGCAGTTATGCGTAAAAGTGATGTTTGAGCATATGTAAAGAACCAAATCGACTAATGAGAGTCGTTGTTACGAAGACCCTGTTTGTGATGCGGGCAATCGTCGTCTTTACTCTGCTCGAGTCTTTATGCAATCACCGATAAAACCGACAAGAGGCGATGCAATGAGCAACCCAACCAAAGCACGGAAAAGCGATAGCACCGTTGATGCATGGGCCATTTTGTTCCTGATCATTCTGGTCGTGGGGACCGCGGTATTCTGGGTCAGTCATCAGTAAGCGACCCCGTCCGGGCCCGGTTCCGACGATTGTCTGACAAAAACCGGAAAAGTCGCCGTTTTACGGACGTTCGCTGGCTATAATGCGCGGCGAATTTCCGGGGGCTCGGACGACACATGTTGAAGTTTCTAAGGGGTGTATTACTGGCGCTGGGCATGGTCGCGGGACCGTGCGCTCAAGCGGCGTCAGTGCTGTTCCTCAACCCGGGAACCACCAAGGAAGCTTTTTGGGTCAGTTACTCGCAGTTCATGCAGGCCGCCGCCAGGGATCTGGGCATGGACCTGCGGATCCAGTACTCCGACCGGGTGCCTGAAAACATCATCAAGCAGGCGCGCGAAGCCCTCCAGGGACACAATCGTCCCGACTACCTTGTGTTCGTCAACGAACAATCCGTTGCCCCCGAAGTGCTGCGCCTGGCACAAGGCAGCGGGGTGAAGTTGTTTCTGGTCAACAATGCCTTGACTGTGGATCAGGTAAAACTGCTCGGCGCCCGACCCGACAAGTATCCCGACTGGATCGGCAGCCTGGTGCCCAACGATGAGGAGGGCGGCTACCTGATGCTCAAGGAGTTGATTCGGTTGCATCCCCCGGTGGCCCCGGGCCAGATGATTGACCTGCTGGCTTTTTCCGGTTTGAAGGTCACGCCGTCGGCGCAGTTGCGTGAGAAGGGCATGCGTCGGGCGCTGGCCGAACACCCGCAAGTGCGTTTGCGTCAGTTGGTGTACGGCGGCTGGACACGTCAGCGCGCGTACGAGCAAGCCAAACTGCTGTTCACGCGTTATCCGCAGACTTCACTGGTGTGGGCGGCCAACGACGAAATGGCGTTTGGCGTCATGCAGGCGTATGTCGAATCGGGCGGTGTTCCGGGCAAGGATGCATTGTTCGGCGCCATCAACAATTCACCCGCAGCATTGCAAGCACTGCTCGACAACCGCCTGAGCGTGTTGCTGGGCGGGCATTTCAGCCTGGGCGGCTGGGCACTGGTTGAACTGCATGACTATGACCAAGGGGTCGACATCAGCCAGTACGGCGGTCGGGACCGACAACTTCCGCTGTTGCAACTGATTAACCGGGCGCAAGCCAAACAACTGCTGGCGTTGGGCAGCGCACAGAATTTCGGGGTGGATTTCCACAAGCTGTCGGCGAAGGGGCGACCAGCGTCCTACCGCTATCCGTTCAGCCTGCAAATCCTGATGCACTGAGCCGTTTCAGATCCCTGCCAGCAGCAACACCAGTTTGACGATGCCAAACAGCGTCAGGGCAAACACCGTGGTGAACAAAATCCCCAGGATCACGAAATGACTGGGCTTGCCGTGGGTAAAATCCCGCGCCCGGTTCTTGTTGCTCTGCACTCCGAACGCTGCCGCCATGACACTGTGCAACATCTGCCAGAAGGTTGGCGGCTTGTTGTCGACCGGATCGTCCATAAATCCCTCGCCTGTCAGTAAGTCCTCAGAGCATAGACAATCTGCCGGCCAGTGGTGCGGCCGGCCTGCGAATCGACGCATTTTGAAATCAGTCTGGGCCGATGCGATAACTATCTACCGCAGATACGGTTCACTGAAATGATGTTCTGTCGTTCCATTTTTCAGGAGCGACACAATGTCTACCCATCCCCCCTCTGTGCCCCGTCAACCTCTGGTTGCGGGCCAAACCAGCATTCACCGCGAGCTTCTTGAACAGCTGACGCCTGATTGGTTGATCGATGCCACGCCGCAGCGGCGGGCAGCCATAAAAGCCAGCGGCTCGCTCGCGCCGCGCTGGTACTCGCGAGCCTCCAGCGAGCAACAGCAGGCACTGAAAGACCGTTTCAACGACAGCCTGGTTTGCCAGACCGTGCTCGACAAAACCATGTCGTCGCTGCCAGATGCCGAAAGCTTTGCCGAGCCGATACTGCAAAAGGTGCTGAAGGATCAGTTCGGGGTCGAGGCCGATGTCAACAAAACCCTGGTGTGCCTGAGGCGAGCGCTGGAAGTCAGCGATCTTGAAATCGAGATCAGCACATTCGAGGTCATGAAGCTTTCGTTGTTGCAGGCGGCACTGCATAACTTCGAAGCGTCCGAATGCGAGGCGGGCGCCTTTCATCGCGGGTCGGGCTTTGTCGTCGAGACTTCCACGCCTGGTACGTTCGAGGTCGCTACCCTCAACATGTCGGTCACGCAATTCCTGTCACTCTGCCGCAAGCTGGATATCGGCGCGCAGTATCAAACCCGTGTCGAGGCGTTTTTCCAGGCAACGGCTGCGCAGAAGAAATCGACAGTGTCCGAGCAATTCATTGCCAGTCAGAAAGCGGCAATGAGAGCAGCCGCTGAATTGGCGCTGCTGAAAAAAGATATCGAACCCGACGATTACGCAATGATCCTTTCGGTGGTTAATGGCGAGGTCCATCCCCGTGTAGGCAACAGGCCAGTCTGGTTTCGTGACCTGAACCTGATGAAGCGCAGGATGACGGGCTGTGTCGTGTTCAGCATCAGTGAACAATATCGCTATACCAACGACTACATCGTCTACATTCCCCACGATCCCGAGCACCCGCTCAAACGCTATACCTCTGAGCAGCTGCGTGAAGAATTCAAGCGCCAGTTGACCGCCCAGGACGCATTGCCCGCCAGTGGCAGCGAGCCGACCGTCCACCAGCGTTTTTTCAGCCAGTTCGTCGCCTACGCCGACCGCCCTTATTACTTCAGCCAGTTCACCCGCAAGGCTGCCGACTCTCCGACTGATCCTTTGCATTCATTCTGGTTGAAGGTCCTCCAGTACGTGCCCCCGTTGTCGTCCGTCGCCCGCATCAAAGAGCTGCCGCCAGAGCCTGCGGGTAAGCGTGAGCCGGTCGAAGATCCTTATCTCAATCCATTCGGGATGATTCGCGAGGGCGTGGCGGGCATCTGGTCCGCCAACAGCGATCTGTGGACTTATCTCTACGAGCAAAACCGCAAGAAAGTCATCGCCGACGCACGCAGCCATGCGGTGCCCACGGCGGACGTCGATGCGCGAGTACGGGCGCAAAAGCTCAACCACCTGCTGGAAATCGGCATGCTCGGATTGAACATGGTGTCGATGTTCGTGCCGGTGCTGGGGGAGATCATGCTGACGGTCATGGCGGGGCAGTTGCTGTACGAGTCGTTTGAGGGGGCGATCGAGTGGAGTGAAGGGGATCGAACGGCGGCCAAGGCGCACCTGGTCGATGTGGCTGAGAATCTGGCGCTGGCCGCGGTGATGGCCGGTGCGGGCAAAGGCTTGGCCAAGCTGACGGCGGTGAAACCCGAACCGCTGGTTGAAAGCCTTCAGCCCATCCAGCACGCCGACGGCAAAACCCGCTTATGGAAACCTGACCTGAGCGGTTACGAACGTAACCTCATCCTGCCTCGCCATTCAGTCCCTGATGCGTCGGGGCTGCACCGGATAAATGGCAAAACCTTCATTCGGCAGGGAGGCAAGGTCTACGAAACAACCTTTGACCCATCGCTGAAAAAATGGCGCATTCGGCATCCGACGGATACCGACGCCTGGCAACCCATACTCGAACACAACGGGCATGGCGCCTGGCGCCATGCGCTGGAGCGTCCCCGGACCTGGGATCGGCTGACACTGCTGCGGCGCATCGGCCATACCACCGAGGCATTTTCCGATGAGCAACTGCTCGACATCGCCGAGGCCTGTGGTGTCGAGGACAATGCCTTGCGCAAGATGCACATGGATCACCTGGCGCCGCCGCCGGAGCTGGCCCACGCCTTAGGGCTGTTCGAAGCCGACCCCGGCACCGGCGGACCACTGCTCGAAAAATTGCAACGCGCCAGCCCGGGGCTGAGCAATGCCGCTGCCCGCAGGATTCTGCTCGATGCCAATGCCGAAGAGCTCACCCGCCTGAAATCAACGAGTCGAATTCCCCTGAAAATGCTGGAGGAGGCCCGTTGGTATACGCAACGAGGGCGCCAGGCCCAGGCTTTTACGGGCCTGCGCGCGGAATCTGCGCTGTCCGCTGACAGCCGCTGGCTCGCACTGCATGCCCTGGAAAAAATGCCGGGCTGGTCCGACGAAGTGCGGCTGGAGATCCGCGATGGCCACATCGGGGGTTCGCTTATCGATGGGATTGGCAGCGAGGCCGCGACGATCCGCAAGTACCTGGTTAAAAATGGCCCGTCCTATCAGGCATTCGACGAGCTTGGCGAAACACTGAACGGCGTGCCCGCCACCGGCGATAACTTTTACGCCTCGATCATGCACGCATTGCCCGATGAATCCCGTCGCGCATTGGGCGTTCCACACGTAGGTCAAAGCGCAGGTCTGAAGCAGGGAGTGATCAAATCGGCGTTCGAGCATCGCGCGCAATTGTCGCGCATGCTGGAGCAGCGCAGCGGTCACCGCAAGGCGTTCAAACCACCCGTACGCGTAACCGAGCGCCGGGTCGGCTACTACGCCAGCGGGCGCGGGCAAGGTTTGAATCCTTCGCTGGTGTCGCGGGTTCAGGATGTCTACCCGGCGCTGACGGATCAACAGGCCAATGGATTTATCCTGGCGCAACTGCGCGCGGGAAAAACCGACGCACAGATTTATAGCCTTCTGCAGGAGCGTATGCGCGAGTGGGAGACCCTCGAGGCAACGCTCGATCAATGGGTTGGCGAGCCGACAGCGGGTACTGTCCTGGAGTCGATGCTCGGAGGCAAGGCCTCGGTCGCCGAGAGTCTCAAGGAATCCTGGCGCAATTCGCCACTGGCCGCAGAGCGTTCGCGCTACAGACTGCTTGACCTGGTTTGTGATGACCCAATCCCCGCGCTGTCGGCGGACTTCTCCCATGTGCGAGATCTGTATGTCCGGGGTCGAAGCATCACCGACGCCAATGTCGATGCGATGCTGGCGAATTTTCCAAAGCTCAATCGACTGCGGATCAATGGCACAGGCAACAATTTCAGCACCGTGCCCCAGGTACTGAGCAGCATGCCGGATCTCAGAGCGCTTAGCCTGTATTCTGCTGCGCCCTTCGCCGCAGACATGCCGTCGAGGCTGGGGGCGTTGACGGCGCTCGAGGAACTCAGCGTGTATTCAACCTGGGGCGTTCCCGTGGCGCTGGACGTCAGTCGGCTACGCAATCTGCGTCAGCTTGAAGTGATTGCACCGTCCATGGATCAATGGCCAACCGGGGTTCTGGAGCTGCCCCGTCTTGAACGTCTGAACCTCACCGGGACTGCCATTAGCACATTCCCCGATGGCATTTTCGAAGGGCATGAAAAACTCTGGTCCGGGTTGTCGCTGGATTGGTCGAACATGCCGCGTCCAAACTTCAAACAGGCCTATGAGTATCTCCGGCGTCAGCCCCGGCACCTTGTTGTTCTGGAAGAAATGGTCAGGGATTACTGCAAGGGCGAGTTGAAACGTCTTGCTGAAGGCATCAATGCCCCGTCCGCGGGATTGTTCAATCAATTTGTCGAACAGTGGCAAGACGCAGGGGCGAGATTCGACGCCGTCGAAGCATTGAGCGAGCAGCATCATCAGCTCAACCGGCAGCTTGATGACTGGTCCCAACGCGCGCTGCAATTGCCCGGAGCGGCGAACGAGATCATGGGGCGTACATTGACGGCAAATGCCCTGAGAGCCTGCTGGCGCAACGGCGCATTCAAACGCTACGGCTCGACGGCTGAAGCTTCGGTACTCGACTGGCCGAGCCTGGCGTTGAGTGAGTTTCCCGAATTGCCGGACGGCGCCTTCCCTGAAGTACGAACCTTGTATCTGAAGGGTAATGGAGCCCCCGTCGAGCAGATCCGCAATTTCGTACGCAAGTTTCCCGGGCTTGAAAAACTCGACGTGAGTGGCGGCGGTCTGGCCGAAGTGCCCTTTGCGCCCGGTGATCTTGAAAAGCTGACTGATCTGGATCTTTCCAATAACGCAATTGTTGGCGACGCCGGGGTTCAGCAAGCTTTTGATGGATTGCAGGCACTGCAATACCTGGACTTGAGCAACAACCCGTTGAATGCCTTGGATGTCAGTGCAATGACCCGCCTCAAGTCCTTGAACCTAAGTGGCACAGCGCTGCAAGAATGGCCGACCGGGGTACAGGAGCTGCCAGAGCTGTATTGGCTGGACTTGCGAGACAGCAGGGTCAACGCGCTGCCGGAGCCGCTTGCGGATGAGACGCTGCTCAAGACCAACCTCGCGGGCACACCTTTAACCCCTCAAGCCGTCGCCATGCGCAACGCAGCCAGGCATCGAATGGAAATGGCCAAATGTCTTCCGGCCGGCGCGCTGGAACGGTTCGACCTGGAACAGGTGCCACAGGATTTCCCGCCGTTCGAAAGCGGCAGTTCGATCGCGCTTCAATTGTTGCCGCTGCCGGAAGTCCCGGCGGGAGAAGGGGTTGCGGTTTTGACAAAGCGCCTGCAACGGCTGAAACCGACACTCGCCGATGATGACGCTTTGCAAATGATCGAACAGATGCAGGGGAGCGAAGCTGCGAGCGTGAAAATTGCCGAATGGGAGAAAACCTATGAAACGCTCACGCGCCAATTGAATGGCTGGCTGTTTACCCGGGGATCCCGCGGTAATGGCTGGATGACGTCTTCCAGCATTCGCAGGCAGGCTGCCTTGCGGATCCTCGAATGCTGGCAAACAGGTCTGAGCGGCACGGGCGCGGTGGCTGATGCGGTGCTGGATCTGAACGGTCTGCAACTGGGTGACCTGCCTGAGGTGCCGGCATCGTTCGAGCATGTCGGCACGTTGAAACTGACGAGCGTAAAACTTACCCGGCAAGGTTCCGATGGGTTCCTCAAGGCCTTTACTCGCCTGAAAACCCTGGACCTCAATGGCAATGGGCTGGATGCCGTTCCAGAGCCGGTCCGTTACATGGACAGGCTCGAGCGTCTGGAAATGTCCTCGAACCAGATGGCCGATACCGAGCAGCTGTATGCCTCATTGAACAGTCTGGAGCGTTTGCGCTGGCTGGACTTGAGCTACAACGCATTGGATGCCTTTGATATCAGTATTTTCGAGCAATTGGAGACGCTGGATCTGCGCAACAATAATTTGACCGAATGGCCGGACGGGGTGTTCGACAGCCAACACCTGGGCACGCTCAATCTCAGTGGCAACGACATCACGTCGATCCCCGAGCAGGCCCTGAGTGGTGACCATGACGTTTTGACGGCCGGTACGGATCTGAGCGACAACGACAACCTGTCGCTTGAGAGCCTTGAACGACTCAGGGATTACCGTGAAGCGGGTTTTCACGACACGGTGCTGGGGATCTCGCGGGCCGATCTTGACGAGTTGATCGATGACGCCAACGGCGATGGCGGCGATAGCAGTGAAGGCATCGATACGGATGAGGACCTGTCAGAGACCGAGCCGGATCCCGAGCAGAAAACACCGTGGTTGGCCAATCTTCCTCCTGAGGAGGTGGCGAGCAAAACCGCGTTATGGAATCAACTCGCGGCGGAACCGGGCAATGAGGCGTTTTTTCATCTGCTTTCACGACTGCGGGATACTCAGGAGTTCAGGGTGGCAAACGCCGATCTGACGCGGCGGGTATGGACGGTCATTGAAGGCGCCGCCAGCGATTCCGAACTGCGGGAGATCCTGTTTGCCAGTTCCAGCACCCACGGCACGTGTGTCGACGGTCGAATCCTGACGTTCAGCGGACTGGAAAGCAGAGTCTTCACCCACAACGCCTTGCTTGATATTCCCGTCGGGCGCCCGAGTGTGAAGGGGCATGCACTGCTGAATTTATCCCGGCAGCTGTTTCGACTGGACAAGGTCGACGATCTGGCGAGGAAAGTTGCCGTGCACACCGGTCATGATGAGGCCGAGGTGCGTTTAGGCTATCGAATCGGCCTGACACAAGGATGGGCGGACGGCCTGGAGCTGCCAGGGCAACCGAAACACATGACCTATGCCTCGGGAGTGACCGCTCAACAACTGGCGGACGCGCGAATCGAGATCGTCAACGCAGAGCAGTCCGATGGTTTCTTTGAAGACTTGATCCAGCGCGACTATTGGGAAAGTTATCTCAAGGAAAAACATCCTGACGTGTTCAAGGCTCTGGATGAGATGGATGTGCAGGAGGAAGTTGAAAACGCTGACGATGCGGCATTACTGACTCAGCTTTTCGAGCAGAGGGCGGCGCGTAACGCGAAGATGATCGAATTGTCCCGACAGGAGGTCGCGGAGCTGACGGCTGCCTCAAACAGGTAAATCACCTGTGGGTGCGAGCTTGCTCGCGATGGGGGCTTGATGTTCAACATCAATGTTGACTGATACGCCGCTATCGCGAGCAAGCTCGCTCCCACAAGGTTTTTTTCAGTTGATCACTCAGTTGTCGTAACCGAGATTCGGCGCCAGCCAGCGCTCGGTAACGCTCAGTTCCTGGCCTTTGCGCGACGTGTAGCTCTGCACCTGGTCCTTGTCGATCTTGCCCACGGCGAAGTACTGCGCCTGCGGGTGAGCAAAGTACCAGCCGCTGACTGCCGCAGCCGGGAACATCGCGTAGTGCTCGGTGAGGAACACGCCACTGCGGCCTGCGCGCATTTCCTGGGCCTCTGGGTCTAGCAGGGCGAACAGCTGGGCTTTCTCGGTGTGATCCGGGCAGGCCGGGTAGCCCGGAGCCGGACGAATGCCGCTGTACTGCTCCTTGATCAGTGCCTCGTTATCCAGCGCTTCATCTTTGGCATAACCCCAATAGTCTTTACGCACCTGCTGGTGCAGCCACTCGGCGCAGGCCTCGGCCAGGCGGTCGGCCAGTGCCTTGACCATGATCGAGTTGTAATCGTCGCCGGCGTCCTGGTAGGCCTTGGCCACTTCTTCGGCGCCGATGCCGGCGGTGGTGATGAAACCACCCACGTAGTCGGTCACTTCACTGTCCTTGGGCGCGACGAAGTCGGCCAGGGAGAAGTTCGGCTTGCCGTCGGTCTTGATGATCTGCTGGCGCAAGTGATGCAGCTTGGCCATTGGCTTGCCGTCATCGCCATAGAGCTCGATGTCGTCGTCATGCACCTGGTTGGCCGGCCAGAAGCCGAACACCGCGCGAGCGCTGATCAGCTTTTCGTCGATCAATTTGCGCAGAATTTCCCTCGCGTCGTTGTACAGCGAGGTGGCGGCTTCACCGACCACTTCGTCCTGGAGAATGCGCGGGAACTTGCCGGCCAGGTCCCAGGATATGAAAAACGGCGTCCAGTCGATGTATTCGGCCAGCACGTCGAGGTCGATGTTGTCCAGCACCCGCGCGCCGGTGAAAGTCGGTTTGACCGGCGTGTAGGACGCCCAGTCGAATTGCGGCTTCTTGGCAATGGCTGCGCCGTAGCTCAGACGCTCGGTACGGGCACTGCGGTTGGACGTGCGCTCGCGAACTTCGATGTAATCCTGGCGGGTTTTCTCGACAAAACCGGCCTTGAGTTCCTTGGACAGCAACTGGGTCGCCACGCCCACGGCGCGGGAGGCGTCGGTGACGTAGATCACCGCGTCGTTGCTGTACTTCGGCTCGATCTTGACTGCCGTGTGCGCTTTGGAAGTGGTGGCGCCACCGATCATCAACGGCAGGTGGAAGTCCTGGCGCTGCATTTCGCGGGCGACGTGGACCATCTCGTCCAGCGACGGAGTGATCAGGCCGGACAGGCCGATGATGTCGCACTTCTGTTCCCTGGCCACCTGCAGGATTTTCTCCGCCGGCACCATCACGCCCAGGTCGACGATGTCGTAGCCGTTGCAGCCCAGCACCACGCCGACGATGTTCTTGCCGATGTCATGCACGTCGCCTTTTACGGTCGCCATCAGGATCTTGCCCTTGGCCTCCGGCTTGTCGCCTTTTTCCAGTTCGATGAACGGGATCAGGTGGGCCACGGCCTGTTTCATCACGCGGGCGGATTTCACTACCTGAGGCAGGAACATTTTGCCGGCGCCGAACAGGTCGCCGACGATGTTCATGCCGGCCATCAACGGGCCTTCGATCACTTCGATCGGGCGAGCGAAGGACTGGCGCGATTCTTCGGTGTCTTCGACGATGTGGGTGGTGATGCCTTTGACCAGTGCGTGCTCCAGACGCTTGTTGACGTCCCAGTTGCGCCACTCTTCGGTCTCGGCTTCCTTGACGCTGCCGTCGCCCTTGTACTTGTCGGCGATGGCGAGGAGGGCGTCGGTGCCTTCCGGGGTGCGGTTGAGGATCACGTCTTCCACGGCATCGCGCAGTTCCACCGGGATCTGGTCGTAGATCTCCAGTTGCCCGGCGTTGACGATACCCATGGTCAGCCCGGAGCGGATCGCGTACAGCAGGAACACCGAGTGGATCGCCTCGCGCACCGGGTTGTTGCCACGGAACGAGAACGACACGTTGGACACGCCACCGGAGGTCAGCGCATACGGCAGCTCGTCACGGATGTAGGCACAGGCATTGATGAAGTCGACGGCGTAGTTGTTGTGTTCTTCGATACCGGTGGCCACGGCGAAGATGTTCGGGTCGAAGATGATGTCTTCCGGCGGGAAGTCCACTTCGTTGACCAGAATGTCGTAGGAACGTTTGCAGATTTCCTTCTTGCGCGCTTCGGTGTCGGCCTGGCCGGCTTCGTCGAAGGCCATCACCACCACGGCGGCGCCGTAGCGCTTGCACAGTTTGGCGTGGTGAATGAACTGCTCGACGCCTTCTTTCATGCTGATCGAGTTGACGATGCCCTTGCCCTGGATGCACTTGAGGCCGGCTTCGATCACTTCCCACTTGGAGGAGTCGATCATGATCGGTACGCGGGAGATGTCCGGTTCACCGGCAATCAGATTGAGGAAGGTCACCATGGCCTTCTTCGAATCGAGCATCCCTTCGTCCATGTTGATGTCGATCACCTGGGCGCCGGCTTCGACCTGCTGCAGGGCGACTTCCAGGGCTTCGGTGTAGTTGTCTTCACGGATCAGGCGGGCGAACTTGGCGGAACCGGTGATGTTGGTCCGCTCGCCGACGTTGACGAACAGCGAGTTGCGATCGATGGTGAACGGCTCCAGACCCGAGAGGCGGCAAGCCTTCGGGATGTCCGGAATCTCGCGCGGCGCATAACCGGCCACGGCCTTGGCGATGGCCTCGATGTGGCCCGGCGTGGTGCCGCAGCAGCCGCCGACGATGTTGAGGAAGCCGCTCTGGGCGAACTCTTCGATGACCTTGGCGGTTTCCGACGGCAGCTCGTCGTACTCGCCGAATTCGTTCGGCAGGCCGGCGTTCGGGTGCGCGGAAACGTGGGTGTTGGCCTTGTTCGACAACTCTTCGAGGTACGGGCGCAATTCACGGGCGCCAAGGGCGCAGTTCAGGCCGACGGAAATCGGCTTGGCGTGGGCCACGGAGTTCCAGAAGGCTTCGGTGGTCTGGCCCGACAGGGTGCGGCCGGAGGCGTCGGTGATGGTGCCGGAAATCATGATCGGCAGTTCGACGCCCAGTTCCTCGAACACGCCTTGTACGGCGAAGATCGCGGCCTTGGCGTTGAGGGTGTCGAAAATGGTTTCGATCAGGATCAGGTCGGCGCCGCCTTCGATCAGGCCTTTGGTGGATTCGGTGTAGTTTTCCACCAGTTCATCGAAGGTCACGTTGCGGTAGCCGGGGTTGTTCACGTCCGGCGACAACGAGCAGGTGCGACTGGTCGGGCCGAGCACGCCGGCAACGAAGCGCGGCTTGTCCGGGGTTTCCAGGGTCTTGGCGTCGGCGACCTTGCGCGCCAGGCGTGCGCCTTCTACGTTTAACTCATACGCCAGGCCTTGCATGCCGTAATCGGCGAGGGATATCCGGGTGGCGTTGAAGGTGTTGGTTTCCAGAATGTCGGCGCCGGCATCCAGGTAGGCTTTTTCAATGCCGCCAATCACGTCCGGGCGAGTCAGGACCAACAGGTCGTTGTTGCCTTTGACATCGCTTGGCCAGTCAGCGAAGCGTTTGCCACGGTAATCCTGCTCTTCGAGCTTGTAGCTCTGGATCATCGTGCCCATACCGCCATCGAGAATCAGGATGCGCTCTTTGAGGGCGTGCTTGAGAGCTTGAAGGCGAACGCTGCGATCGGACATTTGGACTACTCGGTAAGGCCATGACGAAGGGCCGGGATGATAGCAAACCTGTGCGCTTTTGGAGCGTGACTCGAATTTGCATGAATATCGTTCATGTTGGTAAGGGTGACAGACCGGTAGAATCGCGACGTTTTTTCAGGATTCGGGACCAGGGACATGTCGTATCGCTTCGTCATCGGCACATTGCTGCTGTTTTTAAGCTGGGGCGCCGTGGCGCAAGGCCCGGCGATTTCCTCTGCCATGTCACCTGTTATCTCCTACAGCCGCGACATTCAACCGATCTTTACTGAAAAGTGCGTGGCCTGCCACGCCTGCAATGACGCCGCCTGTCAGCTCAACCTGGGCAGCGGTGAGGGCGCGGTGCGGGGCGCGACGAAAGTCCCTGTCTATGACGGTGACCGCCGCCAGGCGGTTGCACCGACCCGACTGTTCTATGACGCCTCCGGCAAACAAGCCTGGCAGCAAAAGGGCTTCTATTCGGTGCTCGATGCCCAGGGCAACCAGGCCGCACTGATGGCGCGGATGCTGGAGCTTGGCCACAAGACTCCGTTGCAACCCAACGCGAAGCTGCCGGAAGACATCGTCCTGGGCCTGAACCGGGAAAACATGTGTGCCATGCCCGCGGAGTTCGACGGCTACGCCGCCAAGCATCCGAAGGAGGGCATGCCGCTGGCAGTGACCGGCCTGACCGACCAGCAGTACCAGACGCTGCAACGCTGGCTGGCGGCAGGCGCGCCGATCGATCAGCAGGCGCTGGCGCCCAGCGCCAGGGAAGCCTTGCAGGTGGTGCAATGGGAAAACCTGCTCAATTCGCCGGGAGCCCGGGAAAGCCTGGTGGGGCGCTGGCTGTACGAGCACTGGTTCCTGGCCCATCTCTACTTCAAGGACGGTGAGCCTGGGCATTTCTTCCAGTGGGTGCGTTCGCGCACCCCGACCGGCCAGCCGATCGACCTGATCAACACCCGTCGCCCGAACGATGATCCGGGCACGCAGTTTTACTATCGCTTGTGGCCGGTGCAGGGCGTGATCGTGCACAAGACCCACATCACCTATCCGCTGGGGCCGGCGAAGCTGGCGCGGGTCAAGAGCCTGTTCTACAGCGGCAACTGGCAGGTCGACGCATTGCCGGGCTATGGACCGCAGAGCCGGGCCAACCCCTTTGCCACTTTCGAAGCGATTCCGGCCCAGGCGCGCTATCAGTTCATGCTCGATAACGCCGAATACTTTGTGCGCACGTTCATTCGTGGGCCAGTGTGTCGCGGCCAGATCGCCACGGACGTGATCCGCGATAATTTCTGGGCGCTGTTCCAGGCGCCCGAGCACGACCTGTATGTCACGGATCCGAACTATCGCGGGCAGGCCACGCCATTGCTGGCGATGCCGGGGCAGAACGATGATGTCGGCAGCGTCCTCAGCCTGTGGCACGACTACCGTGACAAGCGTAACGAATATGAAGCCTTGCGCCGGGACAGCTACGCCGATGAACCAGCACCGAGCTGGTCGACCCTGTGGGCCGGCAACGACAATGCGTTGCTGAGTATCTTCCGCCATTTCGACAGTGCTTCGGTGACCAAAGGCCTGATCGGCGAGGTGCCGCAAACGATATGGCTGTTCGACTATCCGCTGCTGGAGCGCACCTACTATCAACTGGCAGTAAACTTCGATGTGTTCGGGAACCTGTCCCATCAGGCTCAGACGCGCTTGTATTTCGACTTGATCCGCAACGGTGCCGAACAGAATTTCCTGCGCCTGATGCCCGCCGACTCCCGGGATGACTACCTTGATGACTGGTATCAGAACAGTGGCAAATTCAAGATGTGGCTCGACTACGAGACCATCGACGACGACAAGCCGACCGCGCTGAAGCTTGACGCGCTGGACCCCAAGCGCGACTTTGCCATGCAGTTGCTGGCCCGTTATGGCGATCTCAATGCAAGGCCCGACCCGATCAATCGCTGCGACGGCGCTTACTGTTCGCGGCCAAACATCGATCCGGACCTGCAAAGTGCCGAGCAGGCATTGAGCCGCCTGACTTCGCGTCCGGCCGCCGGACTGAAGGTCATCGATCAGTTGCCGGAGGCCACGCTGCTGCGTATTGAAACCGGCAGCGGCAAGCGTGAGGTCTACAGCCTGTTGCGTAACCGTGCCCACAGCAACGTGGCGTTTTTGCTCGGTGAATCACTGCGCTATCAACCGGGGCTCGACACCCTGACGATTTACCCGGGTGTGCTCAGCAGCTACCCGAACTTCATGTTCAACATCCCGGCCGGGCAAGTGCCGGCGTTTGTGGATGCGATGGAGAGCGCCAAGGACACCGACAGCTTCGAGAAAATCGTCGAACGCTGGGGAATACGCCGCAGTCATCCGCAATTCTGGGCTTATTTCCATGACCTGAGCCGCTACATCCACGAAAACGATCCGGTGGAAGAGGGCGTGCTGGACATGAATCGCTACGAGAACCTCTGAACCACCGCAGATCCCCTTATGGGAGTGGGCTTATGTGGCGAGGGGGCTTGCCCCCGTTGGACTGCGCAGCGGTCCCATTTTTTAGGGCCGCTTCGCGACCCAACGGGGGCAAGCCCCCTCGCCACACAAGCTCGCTCCTACAAGGGGAATTGTCGGAATCTTTCCCGACAAAAATACTAGGACTTTGTCCGGCGCGTTGATTGGCGTAAACTGCGCCCAAGCCTGCGAGGAGTTTCCATGACCGCTATTACCATCACTGACGCCGCCCACGATTACCTGGCTGATCTGCTCTCCAAGCAGAACACCCCGGGCATCGGCATCCGCGTCTTCATCACCCAGCCTGGCACCCAGTACGCCGAAACCTGCATTGCCTACTGCAAGCCGGGCGAAGAAAAACCCGAAGACACCGCGCTGGGGCTCAAAAGCTTCACCGCGTACATCGACCACTTCAGCGAAGCCTTCCTGGACGATGCCGTTGTCGACTACGCCACCGACCGCATGGGCGGCCAGCTGACCATCAAGGCGCCAAACGCCAAGGTACCGATGGTCAACGCCGACAGCCCTATCAACGAGCGCATCAACTACTACCTGCAAACCGAGATCAACCCGGGGCTGGCCAGCCACGGCGGTCAGGTCAGCCTGATCGACGTGGTCGAAGACGGCATCGCCGTCCTGCAGTTCGGTGGTGGTTGCCAGGGCTGCGGCCAGGCCGACGTGACGCTGAAGGAAGGCATCGAGCGCACCTTGCTCGAGCGCATCCCGGAGCTCAAAGGTGTTCGCGACGTGACCGACCACACGCAGAAAGAAAACGCCTACTACTAAGGTGTTCGCTGCGAATTGAAAAAACGGCGCCCCGTGAGCGCCGTTTTTTTATGGGTCGAATTCACTGAAGCCTTCGCGAGCAAGCCCGCTCCCACAGGGGAATGCATTCCAAATGTGGGAGCGGCGGTGCGGCGATCCGACTTGCTCGCGAAGAGGGCGCTATGGGCGATAGAGATGCGCATGCCCCGCACGATACAGCGATGACTCGCTGAAGTGGTCACTGCCCAGCACCCGACCCACCAGAATCAACGCCGTACGACGAAACCCCTTCGATTCAACCTTCCCGGCTATATCTGCCAGCGTGCCCACCACCCAATCCTGATCCGGCCAGCTCGCGCGGTGCACCACTGCAATCGGGCAATCGGCGCCGTAATGGGGCAGCAGTTCCTCGACGATCTTCGCCAGGTGACTGACCCCCAAATGAATCGCCATGGTCGCGCCGTGCTGCGCCAGGCTGGAGAATTCCTCTCCGGGTGGCATGGCGGTTTTGTCGGCGTAGCGAGTCAGGATCACGCTCTGCGAAATGTCCGGCAGGGTCAGTTCCGCGCCCAAGAGCGCTGCGCAAGCGGCTGTGGCAGTCACGCCGGGTACGATTTCGAACGCAATGCCCAGTTCACGCAGATAGCGAATCTGCTCGCCAATGGCGCCATACAGGCTCGGATCGCCAGAGTGCACCCGGGCCACATCCTGGCCTTTGGCGTGGGCGGCCTTGATCAGGTCGATGATCTGTTCCAGGTGCAGTTCGGCGCTGTTGACCACCTGTTCGGCACAGTGACCTTCCAGTACGGCGGCCGGCACCAGTGAGCCGGCATATATGATCACCGGGCAACTGCGAATCAGCCGCTGGCCCTTGACGGTGATCAGTTCGGGGTCGCCGGGACCTGCGCCAATGAAGTAGACGGTCATCGTCGGTTCCTGTGGGAAAAAGGGGCTGAACAGGTCTTCAGATGAAGAATGTTCATGATCAAAGGCGGGGATTATCGGTTTTTACGCAGCACCAGCCAATGCCAGGGTTGCCTGGGCATATTTTTGTCGTGGAATCAGCAGTTTTGCCGGGGCCTGGGCCAGTTGTTCGGCCAGGGCCAGTGCGGCGCTTTCCGCAACGCCGTAGCAACCGGTGCGTTCAAACGCTATTTGCGATTGATGGCTGAGTTGCGGTTCATAAGCGGCCAGTTGCTCACTGCTGAAATACATCAGTTCCAGGCCGAGTTGCTGAGCCAGTTCGATCAGTGCAGGTTCGTCGCGCTTCGAATCGATGCTGGCCAGCGCCTTGATTTCATGACGGGCAATCTGGTGCGCCTCCAGCGCCTGATCGAGCAGCGCCAACAACGTGCTGACGGGGCAGCCCCGTTGGCAGCCCAGACCGACCACCAGGGTCGGCGCTGTGCTGACGTCAGTCATGCGTTGTATTGACCATCGCTTTTGCGACGGAACAACCAGGCGCTGATCAGGCCCAGGGCCAGCCAGAATGCCACGTTGGTCAGTTGCGAAGCGATTTTGAACCGGGTTTCCAGTGCCTCTGGAGCAAGCATCGAATGCACCTCCGGTTGCGGCGCGCCAATCACATGGGGAACGGCGAGGATCGCCGCGCCGAGGACTTTCATCAGCCAGTGACGGCTGAACACGATCAGCGCAATACCGACGGCGGTGGAGGCGGCGGTACCGACCCACCACAGTTGCCGTTGTGCTAGGTCGGCGGCGGCAGTGCCTGGCAATTCAGGTGGCAGGCCGAGGGTCGGGGCGAGCACGAAGGTCGCGTAACCGGCCAGGCCCCAGAGCAGGCCCTGAGAGGTTTTGGTCGGCGCACGCAAGGTGTACAGGCCGGCCAGCATCAGGGCGAAACCGACCGCCACCACCAGGTTGCCACCGGTGGTCGACAGCACGCGCTGCCAGCCGTCTTGCGGCTCCCAGGCTTGAGCATCATGAGTGTGGGCAGCCACCGCACCGTCGGCGTGTTCATGCATTTCAACAGCGGCCGGTTCGGCTTTTTCGTAGGTCTCGGCCTGCAAAATCAGCGGGGCGACCCAGAAACTTTGCAGCAGGGTCAGCAACAGGGCGGCCAGCAGCCCGGTGAAACCTGCGGTTTGCGCAATACGCTTGATCATGTCGACAGCTCTCAATGGCACGGGAACGCGGAGCTGTGGCGGGTATCGTGGGCGGCGTTGTGCACCGCTTCGATGTGCGAGAAACCGGCGAAATACACAAGGCACGCGCCCAGGATCGACGCGCAGACGGCGGCGGCCAGACGTTGAGTCAGGGTTGAGGTGGTGCTCGCGGCTGTGTGTTCGGCGCTGCTGATGATCGACATGGCGTTTCCCTCTGGTCTGTCAGCGGGGAATTAAGAGCGCATGTAAAAACCCGCACGACCAGGCGCGCAAGGTTTCAAACAGCGCCCGCCCACCGCGGGTTTGTTGGTTCAGTGATCGTACTGGTCACTTTGTGTTGCGGGCCGGTCTCCGGGCTCACGAGGGGCAAAGGCTTGCGCCTGGACCTGAAAGCATCACCTTCCCATGCCGCAGTGGCACAGTGGATCTGACGCTTCGCTCGCTTACCGTTGCGGGGGCAGCACCGGACTGACATGGCTTAAGAGTAAAGCACATGATTCACCGGTTTCCCGTTTCACCCTGTGAAGGGCACCCGTAACAAGGTGTGTAGGAGAGCATGGGCGGGGGTTGGGCGTCAATTGGCAGGGGTTCTCAATTCGGAACCGGGTCGACCCAATCGCGAGCAAGCTCGCTCCCATATTTGACCGCATTTTTCTCAAAGAACCCCATCCCCTGTGGGAGCGAGCTTGCTCGCGATGGCGTCGTTACAGGCGCTACAGAACTCAGCATGAACATTGACCCGCCCCAAGACCATGCGTAGCCTTGCGCTTTCGAGGTTCTTCGGCGTTTGTCGAAGCTAAGAAGGGAACGCGGTCAATGCCGCGGCTGCCCCCGCAACTGTGAACGGTGATGTTCGTTGCCACGCCACTGCTGACTCAATCCATGAGGCCGGCGGGAAGGCGCAGCGAATGCCAGGCTCAAGCCCGGCACACCGTCAGCCAGGAGACCTGCCTCGTCACAGATTCTCACTTTCAACCGGGCGGGGTGATCCGGTGGCGAACTCTTCAGGCAATCGCGTGCGCGTTGCCGGTCGTCGTCCCGTATGCCCGCCAGCTTAGCCATAGGGCATCCGATGAAAACACTGGCCAAACTCCCCGTCACCATCGTCACCGGCTTTCTCGGCTCGGGTAAAACCACGCTGCTGCGCCACATGCTCGACAACGCCCAGGGTCGCCGCATCGCGGTGATCGTCAACGAATTCGGTGAATTGGGCATTGATGGCGAAATCCTCAAGCAGTGCTCGATCGGTTGCACCGAAGAAGAAGCCAACGGCCGTGTCTATGAGCTGGCCAATGGCTGCCTGTGCTGCACCGTCCAGGAAGAATTCTTCCCGGTGATGCGCGAACTGGTGGCCCGTCGCGGCGATCTCGACCACATCCTCATCGAAACGTCCGGTCTGGCACTGCCAAAGCCGCTGGTGCAAGCCTTCCAGTGGCCGGAAATCCGCAGCGCCTGCACGGTAGATGCGGTAATCACCGTGGTCGACAGCCCGGCCGTGGCCGCCGGCACCTTCGCCGCGTTCCCGGATCAGGTCGACGCCCAGCGCAAACTCGACCCGAACCTGGACCACGAATCGCCGCTGCACGAACTGTTCGCCGACCAATTGGCCAGCGCTGACCTGGTGATCCTCAACAAAACCGACCTGATCAACCCGACGGACCTGGCCCGTGTGCGCCTGGAAGTCGCCGAGGAATTGCCGCCAGCGGTGAAAATCATCGAAGCCAGCAGCGGTCGCCTGCCGCTGGACGTGCTGATCGGCCTGGGTGTCGGCTCCGAAGAACACATCGACAGCCGCCACAGCCACCACGACCATCATCACGATGGCGACGACGATCATGATGACCACGATCACGACGCCTTCGATTCGATCTCCATCGAACTGCCGCAAGCCGACGAAAGCCTGCTGCTGGACGCGCTGACCCAGTTGGTGGTCCAGCACGGCATCCTGCGCGTCAAGGGGTTTGCGGCGATTCCGAACAAGCCGATGCGCCTGCTGATCCAGGGCGTGGGTACGCGTTTTGACAAGCATTTCGACCGCCAGTGGGGCGCCGAAGAGGCGCGAGTCTCTCGCCTGGTGCTGATCGGCCAGAAACTGGACGCCACTGTTCTCGAAGCGCAATTGCGCGCCGCGCTCAGCGTGTAAGCCATGCACCTGCTCAGGACCCAGCCCGGCGGTTTCGTGTCGGATGACAACATTGCCGACCTTGGACAAACCCCCGCCGAGCTGGTGGTCCTGTGCAGCGGCGATTCCAGCCTGGCGCTGCTCGCCGAAGCGGCGCAGCAGTTGCCCGACGATTACCCGAGCGTGCGCCTGGCCAACCCGATGCAGGTGCAGAACCATGCCTCGGTTGACCTGTACGTCGATGAAGTCTTGCGCCACGCCAAGGTCATCCTGATCTCGCTGCACGGCGGCATCGCCTATTGGCGTTATGGCATCGAGCGTCTGGTCGAGCTGTCACAGCGTGGCGTGCAGCTGATTCTGGTGCCGGGTGATGATCGCCCGGACCCGGAACTCAGCGACTTGAGCACCGTCGGTGCCGAGGATCGCGACCGGCTCTGGCAGTTTCTGCGCCAGGGCGGCATGGGCAACGCCCTCGACTTCTTCCGCTGCCTGGCCAACCGCTGGCTGGCGCGTGATTACACCTGGGGCGAACCGCAAACCCTGCCACGCACGGCGATTTATCATCCGCACAAACACTCTGCCGCACTGAGCGACTGGCAAGCCGACTGGCATGCCGATCAACCCGTGGCGGCAGTGCTGTTTTACCGCTCGCATTTGCAGGCGGCGAACACCGCTTTCATTGATGTTTTTTGCCAGCGTTTGCAGGCGGCGGGGTTGAATCCATTGCCGATTGCGCTGGCCAGCTTGAAAGAGCCCGGCTGCCTTTCGGTGGTCGAGGACTGGCTGGATGAAGTCGAAGCTTCAGTGATTCTGAACACCACTGGCTTCGCTCAATCCAGTCCGGAAGCACCTCATCTGCGCCCGTTTCGCCGCAATATCCCGGTGATCCAGGCGATTTGCGCCCAGGACAACGAACCCGGCTGGCGCGCCAGTGAACAGGGGCTTGGCCCTCGCGACCTGGCGATGCACATTGCCTTGCCGGAACTGGACGGGCGCATCATCAGCCGCCCGATCAGCTTCAAGGACCTGGCGTGGCGCAGTGAGCGCAGTCAGTCGGATGTAGTCTGCTACCGGCCACAACCGGAGCGCATGGACTTCGTTGCCGAACTGGCGCGGCGCTGGATCGATCTGGCGCGGGTGCCCAATGCTGAAAAACGCATTGCCTTGATTCTCGCCAACTACCCGACCCGCGACGGTCGCATCGGCAATGGCGTCGGCCTCGATACCCCGGCAGCGGCGCTGAATATCCTGCGGGCGTTGCATGCCGAAGGTTATCCATTACCGGCTGAGTTACCAGACAGCGGCACCGCGCTGATCCAGCAGTTACTGGGCGGCGTCAGCAACGATCTCGAGACCCTCGACCTGCGTCCGTGCCAGCAAAGCCTGGGCATGGATGATTATCTAGTGATGTTCAACGCCCTGCCTGAAGCCAATCGCGCGGCGGTGCTCGAACGTTGGGGGGCGCCGGAAAACGACCCGATGTGTCGCAGCGGGCGGATGATGATCGCCGGCCTGCGTTTCGGCCTGACCTTCGTCGGTATTCAACCGGCCCGGGGTTATCAGGTCGACCCGAGCGCGGTGTATCACGACCCGGACCTGGTGCCGCCCCACGGCTACCTGGCCTTCTACTTCTGGCTGCGCAACACCTATGGCGCCCACGGCGTGATCCACGTCGGCAAACACGGCAACCTCGAATGGCTGCCGGGCAAGGGCGTGGGGCTGTCGGAACATTGCTGGCCAGATGCTTTGCTCGGGCCGCTGCCGAACATCTATCCGTTCATCGTCAACGACCCGGGCGAGGGCGCCCAGGCCAAGCGGCGTACCCAGGCGGTGATCATCGATCACCTGATGCCACCGCTGACTCGCGCCGAAACCTACGGCCCGCTACGTAACCTCGAGCTGTTGGCCGACGAGTATTACGAAGCGCAGCTGCTCGATCCGCGCCGCGCCCGAGAGTTGCAGCGCGACATCCTGCAACTGGTGCGTGACACCCACATCGACCGTGAACTGCAACTGGACGAACAACTCGACAGCGATGCCGACGCGGCGATCTGGTTACCGCAGCTCGACACTTACCTGTGCGACTTGAAGGAGTCGCAGATCCGCGACGGCCTGCATGTGTTCGGCGAATCGCCCACCGGGCGATTGCGCATCGATACCTTGCTGGCGCTGTTGCGCATTCCACGGGGCGATGGCCGGGGTGCGCAGTCGAGTCTGCTGCGGGCGCTAGCCAAGGCCTTCGGGCTGGGGTTCGATCCGCTTGATTGCGCCTTGGCCGAGCCGTGGGCCGGGCTCCGACCGAATGCCTTGTCGTTGATCAGCACTGAACTGTGGCGCACCACCGGCGATACCCGCGAACGCCTCGAACTGTTCGCCACACAACTGATTTCGCAGGCATTAGCTGACCCCTGTGGGAGCGAGCTTGCTCGCGATGGTGTGTCAGTCGACACCCATGTGGCTGACACACCATCGCGAGCAGGCTCGCTCCTACAGGAGGCGGGTTGGTCTGAGGTGCAAGCCATCCTCGACAGCCTGCGCGAAGTGGTCGCGCCAAGGCTGGACGCCTGCGGTCCGGCGGAAATGCGCGGATTGCTCGACGCGCTTGGCGGTCGCTTCGTCCCGGCCGGTCCCAGCGGCGCGCCCAGTCGTGGTCGTCTTGACGTGCTGCCCACCGGGCGCAACTTCTATTCGGTGGACGTGCGCAACCTGCCGACCACCACGGCGTGGCGCATCGGGTTCCAGTCGGCCAACCTGATTCTCGAACGGCACCTGCAAGACCACGGCGATCATTTGCGCCAGCTCGGCTTGTCGGTGTGGGGTACCGCAACCATGCGCACCGGTGGCGATGACATCGCCCAGGCGATGGCGCTGATGGGCGTGCGCCCGGTCTGGGCCACCGGTAGCCAGCGGGTCGATGATTTCGAGATTCTGCCGTTGAGTTTGCTCGACCGCCCGCGGGTGGACGTGACCTTGCGTGTGTCCGGTTTCTTCCGTGATGCCTTTGCCAATCTGATTCGTTTGTTCGACGCGGCGGTGCAAGCGGTGGCCGATCTCGATGAGCCGGACGACCTGAACCCGTTGGCGGCCAAGGTACGCGCCGAGCGTTCAGCCTTGCTGCAGGCGGGGCTCGATGAAGACGCAGCGCGACGTCAGGCCGGCTGGCGGATATTCGGGGCCAAACCCGGTGCCTACGGCGCGGGTGTGCAGGGCGCCATCGACGGTCGCCTTTGGCAGAGCCGCGAGGACCTGGCCGAGGTCTACCTCAACTGGGGTGGCTACGCTTACGGCGGTTCCGACGAAGGCACCGCCGCCCGCGAACAGTTCAGCCAGCGCCTGAGCCAGGTACAGGCGGTGCTGCAAAACCAGGATAACCGCGAGCACGATCTGCTCGACTCCAACGATTACTACCAGTTCCAGGGCGGCATGCTCGCGGCGGTGGAGAGCCTGAAAGGCGAGGCGGCGGCCAGCTATCATGGCGACCACAGCCAACCGGACCTGCCGAGGATTCGCACCTTGAAGGAAGAGCTGAACCGGGTGATCCGCTCCCGGGCGGCCAACCCGAAGTGGCTCGAAGGTGTTAAACGTCACGGCTACAAAGGGGCGTTCGAAATGGCTGCGACGGTCGACAACCTTTTCGCCTTCGACGCCACCACGCAGTTGATCGACGATCACCAGTACGCGTTGCTGGCCGATGCCTATTTGCTCGATCCGGGCACCCGGGATTTTGTCCGCGAACACAATCCTCATGCCTTGCGCGATATGACCGAGCGCATGCTCGAGGCGCAACAACGGGGAATGTGGAAGGAGCCCGGCGAGTACCGCGAGGCGCTGGAGAATCTGTTGCTGGATATAGAGGAAGACAGCTAATCACCGCAAATCCTGTGGGAGCGGGCTTGCCCGCGAAGACGTCAACACAGTCGACATCGATTTCGACTGTCAGGCCGCCATCGCGAGCAAGCTCGCTCCCACAGGGTTTGAGGTGGCTGTGACGATCACCGACCATGACCGAGATAGAACAATGACCGACACCCCGCATTTCCCGCTCTGCGCCGTGGTCGGCGCCGACGATTTGAAGCTTGCCCTGTGCCTGACCGCCATCGACCCGAAAATCGGCGGTGTCCTGATCGAAGGCCCGCGGGGCATGGCCAAGTCGACCCTGGCCCGCGGTCTGGCGGATCTGCTGGCCAGCGGTCAGTTCGTCACCTTGCCGCTGGGCGCCACTGAGGAGCGGCTGGTCGGCACCCTCGATCTCGATGCGGCACTGGGCGAAGGTCGCGCACAGTTTTCCCCCGGCGTACTGGCCAAGGCTGACGGTGGCGTGCTCTATGTCGACGAGGTCAATTTGTTGTCCGATCATCTCGTTGACCTGCTGCTCGATGTGGCTGCCAGCGGCACCAATCTGGTGGAGCGTGACGGCATTTCCCATAGGCATTCGGCAAAATTCGTGCTGATTGGCACCATGAACCCGGAAGAGGGAGAACTGCGTCCGCAATTGCTTGACCGTTTCGGTTTGAACGTCGCCCTCGGTGGTCACACCGCGCCGGCCGAGCGCGGTCAGATCATCCGTCGTCGCCTGGATTTCGACGCCGACCCGCAAGGTTTCTGCGCCGAATGGGAATCCGCACAGGCGACTCTGCGTGACCGTTGCCAGAACGCACGCAATGCACTGGCAAGCATTCCCCTCGACGACCAGGCGCTGGCACACATCACCGAACGCTGCTTCGCCGCTGGCGTCGATGGTTTGCGCGCCGATCTGGTCTGGCTGCGCGCCGCCCGGGCTCACGCTGCCTGGCGCGGGGCGAACGCCATCGCCGAGGAAGATATCGACGCAGTCGCCGAGTTCGCCTTGCGCCATCGCCGTCGCGAACATTGCGCACCGACGCCTCAGTCATCCCAGTCGACGCAACAATCGGCGCCTCAGCACGCCAACCCGAGCGAAGGGCAGGGCCAGTGGGGCGAGTTGCCTGCCCAGGCGCTGGCGGTCGGTGCACGACGTGAAGTGCCGAGCTGGCCAAAAAAGCCCTAGGCATTCGCCCACGCTCCCATGCGGGGGCGAATGCCAGACCCCGAGCCGGGCGGCTGGACCACGGCAAACAGGGTAAGCGTCATGCAGCACGGAGCGGCTCGGTCAACTGGCCTGGCACATTGCTCAATGGCCGACCGCGTCAGCGCGACGACCTGTTGTTTCAGCTGCGCACTCGCTCGCCCCACGAACTGTGGCTGGTGATCGTTGACGCCTCCGCATCGACCCGTCGTCATCAGGCATTGAGCGATGCCAAGGGCTTGCTGGCGCAGTTGTTCGACGATGCCTATCGCCAGCGTGCGCGCCTGGCCCTGCTCACGGCCAGCGGTGCTGCACCGAAGTGGCAGGTGCAGGGGTTGAAGGCCTCGACCGGGTTGCGCCATTGGCTCGATGGCCTTGGCGCCGGGGGCGGTACGCCGTTACTGGCCGCGTTGGGCGAAGCGGGGCGATGGCTTGGTGCACGGCAAAAGCGTTTTCCGGCAGAGCAGCAGCGGTTGTTGCTGGTGACCGATGGACGGCTGAAGGACTGGCCGTTGTTGCCCGTCCTGGAGTGCCCGGGGTTATTGATCGATATCGAGCGCGGGCCGATCCGGCTTGGGCGCAGCAGGGTGTTGGCGACGCAGTTGCAGGCCGAGTATCGGCACATTGACGAGCTGCTTCCTGGCTGAAGTTTACTTTGTCTGCACGGGCCTCATCGCGAGCAAGCTCGCTCCCACATTGGTCCGGGTGAACACAAAGTCTGTGAACACCGAATGATCCCTGTGGGAGCGAGCTTGCTCGCGAAGGCGGAGGGTCAGTCAACATCAATTTCGGATTACTCCCACATTGGTCCGGGTGAACACAAAGTCTGTGAACACCGAATGATCCCTGTGGGAGCGAGCTTGCTCGCGAAGGCGGAGGGTCAGTCAACATCAATTTCGGATTACTCCCAAATTGGTCCGGGTGAACACAAAGTCTGTGAACACCGAATGATCCCTGTGGGAGCGGGCTTGCTCGCGAAAGCGGTGGGTCAGCCACCACCAACTTCGGATTACTTGCCCATCGCCTGCCGATACTGCCGGGTGCGCTTGCCAATGTATAACCGGTCGAGAATCAACGCCCACAACGCCGAGACTTCAGGTCGGGTTGTGCGCCCACGGCTCAAGCGATGCAGCTGGAACTTGACCACCGCCATGCTCGCCAGCGCCGCCAGGGGCTTGCGCTTCCAGCGGATCGGCGGCAGTTGCGGATGGCTGTCCTGCCCTTCGCGCCAGTGCTTGACCAGGTGTGGTTCCACAGCGAGCGCGGTGCCGATGCCGGCCATGGCAAGGCCGCTGTCGAGGACCTGTTCGACGATTGCCAGACGCCGGATCCCACCGGTCACCATCACCGGCATCCGTGCCACGCTGGCCAGTTCGCCGGCCATTTCCAGAAAGTACGCCTCCCGCGCCAGGGTTCGGCCGTCGCGCGCCTCGCCTTGCATGGCAGGTGCTTCGTAACTGCCACCGGAGAGTTCCAGCAGGTCGATCGGTTGTTCGTTGAGCCACTGGATCACTTGCCGCGCATCATCGGCATCGAAACCACCGCGCTGGAAATCTGCTGAGTTGAGTTTTACCGACACACAAAATTGCGGCGACACCGCTTGGCGAACCGCCTCGACGACGGACAACAGCAGACGCGCACGATTTTCCAGGGATCCGCCCCATTGATCGGTGCGCCGATTGGTCAGCGGCGAAAGGAACTGGCTGATCAGGTAGCCGTGGGCGGCGTGGATCTGCACGCCGGTAAAACCGGCTTTCTCGGCCAGTGCGGCGCTGGTGGCGAAACGTCGGATCACCTCCTGGATGTCGTCCGCGCTCATGGGTTTGGGTTCGGCGAACATCTTCGAGAACGGGCCCAGATCCAGCGCAACCGCCGACGGCGCCAGAGCTTGCTGACCAAGGTTGGCCATGGTCTGGCGGCCAGGATGGTTGAGCTGCACCCAGAAATGCGCACCGCCGGCCCGACCGACGCTGGCCCACTGGCGGAAGCGCTCCAGGTGGCGCTCGTCTTCCAGCGCTACTCCGCCGGGACCGGTCATGGCGCGACGGTCGATCATTACATTGCCGGTCAGCAACAAGCCGGCCCCGCCCTCGGCCCAGGCCTGATACAGGCGAAGCAGTGCCTTGTCGGGTACTTGATCGGTATTGGCGAGGTTCTCTTCCATCGCGGCTTTGGCAATGCGATTGCCGATGGTCTGGCCGTTGGGCAAATTCAACGCTTGAAAGGGCGACATACTTGACTCCTCGTAGTGATGAGCAGAGGCTAAGCTTAAAGTTAACTTTAATGTCAAGCAGGTAAATGAGGCCGCAATGAAGATCGGTGAATTGGCGCAGTTGAGCGGGTTGACCGCATCGCGGATCCGCTTTTACGAGTCTCAGGGGTTGATCCGCCAGGTCGAGCGTTCTGCCAACGGTTATCGGCGTTACTCGCAACAGGCGCTGCAGACCCTGCAAATCATCCAGTGCGCACAACAGGCCGGTTTCAGCCTGGAAGAACTCAGGCAATTACTGCCGGATAATGTGACGGGCGCGTTCAAGCACGATGAGTTGATGGCCGGCCTGTATCGCAAGATCGAGCAGATCGAAGAGATGCAACGGCACCTGGCCCATAGCAAGGCGCAGTTGCTGGGCTGGATCGACACCCTCCAGGCCCGGCCCGAAGGCATGAGCTGCGATGAAAATGCCGAGCGGGTGATGACGTCATTCAAGCACTAGGTCAGCCAGGGACACGGGAACGGGATCGCGCATCAGTGTACCGGCCCTGCGCGCGCCCGACTGTGAGCACGTTTCTCGCGGGATTTTTACTGTTGAGCGGGCAAAACAGTTTGAGTGACAGGGTAGGCAAAAGACTCAGTGTTATCGATAGTCGCAAAAACGATTTGCTCCTCTCCCGGTTTTATGGGAGCAGAAACGTTTCGTGAAAAGCTGATGTATCGGTCTGGCTTCCAGCGGGTTGTACTCAAGCCTATGAGATACGGGATTAAAGTAGCCCCCGTATAAAACTCGCCAGGTGGAACAGAGAAAATGGTGGTAATGGAGGTTTTAATTGGAAAAAAGATCGCGCCAGGGTAAGTGCCACATAACGGATAGTTCGGAGCTCCTTGTGAACATTTTGACGGTGGCTCCTGGCCGACTACCAGTTTGGTGGGCGGTGAACTTACACCCGTTACTACAACCGAAAATGAAATGCCCTTGCCTGGCAGGTTTTGCAGATTCAATTGTGACATCGTGAAGTTACCGTTAGACAGCGTGGATACCTGCTTCAAAATGACGTCATCGCTGGTTTTCGCCGTTACCATGAACGGGCCTGTAGCCGTGGTCCCAACGATCGTGCCCGAGATGGATGTGGCACTTTTTGAAAGCGGTGTCGTAATGCAAACTTCAGGGCCATTCTGGCCGATGTACTTTCCATTGACCAGGCTGCTGCACTCTTCGCTGACCGTGGAAACAGTCGCGTCCGAATCAATATTGCAACCCGTTAAACCCATCCCCAGCGTCGCGCAAAAAAATAAAGTTCTCGCCGTATTCATGTTCGATCCCCTTTGGTTTCGATAGTCGATGCGGCGCCAGTATTTCCTTGCCTACTCAGAAGCGTCTACTGTCATAGTTGACAGTAGCAAGCAGATTGGTCGGGTTTAAACAGATCTTTTTTCGGTGGCACACATTGCTCGGTTAGCGATGAGGACACGCTGTGCGGTAGGTGGGATAGATAGCTTTATTGATGAAATGTGTAGCGATCCTTCCCGGTATGCCTTGACTCATACAAGGCCGCATCGGCCTTGATCAGCGCCTGGTTCAGTGTGTCACCGTCGAGCACCCGGGCCAGGCCGTGCGTTTGGTAACGTTTTTTCTGTTTTACGCATCCTTTGATTCAAAACAAATTTCAATCTGCCTCACATTCCCTCCGCATCCTGTGGCACACTTTCTGCCGACTATTCCGTTGTTACATACCAAGTTCCGCTATAGCGGAATTAATGAGACAGCGGACAGTAAGCTCGATAGCGCTATGGTCCGCGACAAACTGATTGTGGTTGCCGGCAGCACGAATGCGCCTTGGCACCTCCAGGACTTTTCAAAAGCACGCGCTTTCAACCTTCACTTTCAATCAGGAGAAACACGCATGAGCATTACTCGTTACGGCACCGGCAGCACCGCCGGCGGCGGTCAGCCTCGTCCATTCGCCCGCGCTGTCGAAGCCGATGGCTGGCTGCACGTGTCCGGCCAGGTGCCGGCGCTGGATGGCGAGATCATTGTCGGTGGTATCGTCGAGCAGACTCACCAGACCATGAAGAACCTGATCGCTATCCTTGAAGAGGCCGGTTATGGCCTCGAAGACGTGGTGCGTACCGGCGTGTGGCTGGAAGACCCGCGGGATTTCTGGAGCTTCAACAAGGTGTTCTCCGAGTACTTCAAGCCAGAACATGCCCCGGCGCGGGCCTGTGTGCAGGCGAACATGATGGTCGACTGCAAGGTCGAGATCGACTGCATTGCGTACAAGAAAAAGGCTTGAACCGAGTCGCGCCCATCGCGGGCAAGCCACGCTCCCACAGGTTTGTGTGCTGCCACAGATTGCAGACACACCACCATTCCCTGTGGGAGCGGGCTTGCCCGCGAAGGCGGCCTGACGATCAGCGCGGCACACTGGGTAAACTCCAGGCGACCATGAATGGGAACCACTGAAATGACCGAAGACACCATCAAGCGCCGGGCACGCGGGCTGGACCGGGCGTTCGATATCCTCGATTTCCTCAAGGAGATCGGCCAGCCCTTGCGCCCGAACGACATCGCCAACGGGATCGGCAGCCCCAAATCCACGGTCTACGAACTGGTGGCCTCGCTGCTGGAACGACGCATTCTGGAGCCGGTGGGCAAGGACGGTCATGTCTACCTCGGTCGCCAGTTGTACTTTCTCGGGCAGGCACACCTGCGACATTTCGACCTGACTCGCGAGGCCGATCACGCCTTGCAGGAAATCGTCAGCCAGACCCGTGAAACGGCGCAGATGTGCCTGCTCAACGGGCGCAAGTACACCGTTGCGCTGATGAAGGAGGGGGAGCGGCATTTCCGCATTTCCTCGGACATCGGTGAAAACGCGCCCATCCCCTGGACCGCATCCGGGCGCTTGCTGCTGGCGCACCTGAGCGACCAGGCAATCGTCGACCTGATCGACCACGACGACTTCATCCTGCCCAACGGCGAACGCTTGGAACTTGCGCAATTTCTCAAGGAAATCCGTCAGGCCGGTATCGATGGTTTCTTTTCCTTCGATAGCGTCGCCGACACCTTTACCCATTGCTTCGCCGCACCGGTCAAAGACCCCAACGGCGTGGCCATCGCGACCCTGTGCATCGTCGCCCCCCGGGCCGATGCCAAGAACAACTACAACGACTACCGCCGGGTGCTGATCGAAAGCGCCAATAGCCTGGCCCGTCGCATCAACGAATAACAGCGGCTGCCTGCGGCCGCGTGAACGAGGAGTTCGACCATGTCTTCTGCCCCCAATACCGCCGCCGTGGAAAAAGGCACCGCACCCAAGGGCGCGAACCTGGTGCGTGACGTCAGCCTGCCTGCGCTGGTACTGCACCGCGAGGCACTGGAACACAACATTCGCTGGATGCAGGCGTTCGTCAGCGACAGCGGAGCGGAACTCGCGCCCCATGGCAAAACCAGCATGACCCCGGCGCTGTTCCGGCGCCAACTGGACGCCGGTGCCTGGGGCATCACCCTGGCCAGCGCCACCCAAACCCGTGCGGCCTACGCTCATGGTGTGCGCCGGGTGCTGATGGCCAACCAGTTGGTCGGTACGCCGAACATGGCGCTGATTGCCGACCTGCTGGCCGACCCGACGTTCGACTTCTATTGCATGGTCGATCACCCGGACAACGTCGCCGACCTCGGTGCCTATTTCGCCTCCCGTGGCGTGCGTTTGAACGTCATGATCGAATACGGCGTGGTCGGTGGTCGCTGCGGTTGCCGCAGCGAGCAGCAAGTGCTCGACCTGGCCAAGGCCATCGCCGCGCAACCGGCGCTGGCCCTGACCGGGATCGAAGGCTACGAAGGGGTGATCCACGGCGATCACGCGGTGACCGGTATCCGCGATTTCGCCGCATCACTGGTGCGCCTGGCGGTGCAGTTGCAGGACAGCGGTGCCTTCGCCATCCCCAAGCCGATCATCACCGCGTCGGGTTCGGCCTGGTATGACCTGATTGCCGAGTCGTTTGAAGCACAGAACGCCGCCGGGCGTTTCCTCAGCGTGCTGCGTCCCGGCAGTTACGTGGCCCATGACCATGGCATCTACAAGGAAGCGCAGTGCTGCGTGCTCGACCGTCGCAGCGACCTGCACGAAGGCCTGCGTCCGGCGCTGGAGGTGTGGGCGCACGTGCAGTCGCTGCCGGAGCCGGGGTTTGCGGTGATTGCCCTGGGCAAGCGCGACGTGGCCTACGACGCCGGTTTGCCGGTGCCATTGCTGCGCTACAAGGCGGGCGTCGTGCCGGCCAAAGGCGATGATGTGAGCGTCTGCAAGGTGACTGCGGTGATGGACCAGCATGCGTTCATGACCGTGGCACCGGGGGTTGATCTGCGGGTGGGCGACATCATTTCGTTCGGCACTTCGCACCCGTGCCTGACGTTCGACAAGTGGCGTGTCGGGTGCCTGGTGGATGAGCAACTGAACGTCATCGAGACCATGGAAACCTGTTTCTAAGACTGAAATCGCGGCGCGGCTTTCGCGAGCAAGCCCGCTCCCACAGGGTTGTGTGTACACCGAAGATCCAATGTGGGAGCGGGCTTGCTCGCGAAGAGGCCCTACCAGACAAAAAGAGAAACCCGCGTATGAACACCATCAACACCTTGGGCCCCGACACTCCACGCATCGCCCTGATCGGCGAGTGCATGATCGAGTTGCAGCATCGCGCCGATGGCAACCTGCAACAGAGCTTTGGCGGCGACACATTGAACACGGCCGTGTACCTGTCCCGGGAACTGGGAGAGGACGGTTCCGTGGACTACGTCACCGCCCTGGGCGATGACAGTTTCAGCGACGCGATGTGCCAGAGTTGGGCGGCGGAAAATATCGGGCTCGCCATGGTCCAGCGTCTGCCCGGACGCCTGCCGGGTTTGTATTGCATCCAGACTGACGCCACCGGTGAGCGACGCTTCCTGTACTGGCGCAACGAAGCGGCCGTCCGCGATTGCTTCACCACCCCGGCCGCCGCGCCGATTCTCGCCGCGCTGCCGGATTATGATGTGCTGTACTTCAGCGGCATCACCCTGGCGGTACTCGGTGCGCAAGGTCGGGAAAAACTGCTGGAAACCCTGATCGAAGCCCGCCAGCGCGATGCGCGGATCGTGTTCGACAACAACTACCGGCCACGGCTTTGGGCATCGGTCGAGGACGCCCGGGCGGCATATCGCAGTGTGCTGGCGTATGTCGACCTGGCGTTGCTGACGGTGGATGACGAACAGGCGTTGTTTGGTTATGCCGATGCTGACGCGGTGTTTGCCGCGTATGAGCAGATCGGTACGCCGGAAGTGGTGCTCAAGCGCGGCGCACAAGCGTGCCTGATTCGTTGTGATGGAGAGTCGTTCGAAGTGCCGGCGCAGAAGGTCGAGCGGGTGGTGGACACCACGGCGGCGGGGGATTCGTTCAGCGCGGCGTATCTGGCTTCGCGGCTCAAGGGCGGCAGCCCTTCGCAAGCCGCCGAGGCCGGGCATCGATTGGCGAGCCGGGTGATTCAGGTGCCGGGGGCGCTGATTCCCAGAGATTGAAATGCATTAACTGGGGCGAGGGGGGCTTTGTGGCGAGGGGGCTTGCCCCCGTTGGGCTGCGAAGCAGCCCCAAACCCTGTCTACCGGATTTATCTGACATGCCGAGTGCAGCGAACTCACGAGTGCTGCGCACTCGAACGGGGGCAAGCCCCCTCGCCACAGGGGCCTGACCAGCCACTCAATCCCGGTAAAACACCTGCACCAGGTGATACCCGAACTTGCTCTTGATCGGCCCATGCACCACCCGCAGCGGTTTCTTGAAGATCACCGCATCAATTACGCCGACCATCTGTCCCGGCCGCACTTCACCGAGATCGCCGCCGCGCTTGCCCGATGGGCAGGTCGAATACTTCTTGGCCAGTACGTCGAACGCTTCGCCCTTGGCGATGCGTTGTTTGAGCTGCTCGGCTTCTTCCGAGGTTTTCACCAGAATATGGCGGGCTTGAGCTTTCATGTGGCGGTTACCTTGCAACGGTGGTGGCTATGTGGGCGGCAGTGGGGGGCGCGCGATTATGCCTCAACTCAGTCCGATTGACTGATCATCGTGCGAATCTTGTTGGCCAGCAGATCGATGGAAAACGGCTTGGCTACCATGTCCATGCCCTCTTCGAGAAAACCCTGGCGCTCGGCGGCGATCTCGGCGTAACCGGTCATGAACAGCACTTTCAGTTCGGGACGATGCTGGCGGGCGATTTCCGCCAGTTGGCGGCCGTTCATGCCCGGCAACCCGACGTCGGTCACCAGCAGGTCCACCCGCAGGTCCGACTCCAGCAGCGGCAGGGCGCCCTTGGCATCTTCGGCTTCATGGGCTCGGTAACCGAGCTCATTGAGCAGGTCCAATACCAGCATGCGCACCGCCGCATCGTCCTCGACCAGCATCACGGTTTCGCCAGCAATGGCCGCCGGTGCCTCGCCGATGACGGGCGACAAAACTTTTTCCGACTCGGTCGAATGCAGGCGCGGCAGGTACAAACGCACGCTGGTGCCCCGTCCCGGCAGGCTGAACAGACTGACATGGCCCCCCGATTGCTGGGCGAAACCGTAAATCATCGACAAGCCCAAACCGGTGCCCTGGCCGATGGGCTTGGTGGTGAAGAAGGGGTCGAATGCCTTGGCCAGCACCGAGGGCGTCATGCCGGTGCCGTTGTCGCTGACGGCAATCATCACGTAGTCACCGGCCTTGACCGGTTCCAGGGTCGTCATGTCACTCCCGTCGAGGTACACGTTGGCCGTTTCGATCTGCAGCTCGCCGCCATCGGGCATGGCGTCCCGGGCGTTGATCACCAGGTTGAGCAGGGCGTTTTCCAGTTGGCTGACATCGGTGTTGACCCGCCAGATGTCCTCGGCCAGTTGGAGGTCGAGCTCGATATGGTCGCCCTTGGTACGCCTGAACAAGTCTTCCAGAGAGTGGATCAGCTCGTTAGGGTTGAGCGGCTTGCGATTGAGTGATTGGCGCCGGGAGAACGCCAGCAAGCGATGGGTGAGGGCGGCGGCGCGGTTGGCCGAGGACACGGCCGCTTCGGTGAATCGACCGATCTCGCTGGCGCGG
Organism: Pseudomonas sp. BF-B-30; assembly: GCF_019956305.1. Taxonomy (NCBI): domain Bacteria; kingdom Pseudomonadati; phylum Pseudomonadota; class Gammaproteobacteria; order Pseudomonadales; family Pseudomonadaceae; genus Pseudomonas; species Pseudomonas sp. BF-B-30. The sequence goes on from NZ_JAHBDG010000025.1 coordinate 49,481, forward strand.
CCGTCGGCAATGTAGCGTTGCATCAGGTCGAGGCTGCCGATGATGCCGGTGAGCATATTGTTGAAGTCATGGGCGATGCCGCCGGTAAGCTGGCCGACCGCTTCCATTTTCTGCGCATGGCGCAAGGCGTCTTCGGCACGTTCGCGCTCGAACATCTCGTTCTGCAGACGCTCGTTGGCTTCGGCCAGTTGGCGGGTGCGGGCGGCAACCCGTTCTTCAAGGGTTTCGTTGAGGTTACGCAGGGCTTCTTCGGTCTTTTTACGCTCGGTTTCATCGATCACGAAGATGTAGAAACCGTTCACGGCGCCGTCCGCGCCGTGGCGTGGCAGGTAATTCATCAAGGCCTGGCGGATGCTGCCGTCGCGGTGTGGCGTGCTGATGCTGAAACAGCAGGGCCGGCCAGACAGCGCTTCCTTGATGTGCGGAGCGCGCAGCGCATAGGCTTCTTCGCCGAGCACTTCAAGAATGGTTCGCCCGTAAAGCTCTTGCGGCGTCAGCCCGTACCAGTCGAGGTACGCCGCATTGTTCAGGCGAAAGCGTTCTTCGCGGTCGACGTAGCTGATCAGGACCGGCATGGCGTTGATGATCAGTTGCAGCTCGGTCTGGCTCTGGCGCAGGGCCTGTTCGGTGTGTTTGCGCTCGGTCAGGTCCAGGGCGGCGCCGAGGAAGCGCACTGGCCGGCCATGGTGATCCTTGTAGCAGCGACCGCGGGCAAATACCCAGCGCATCTGGCCGTCGGTTTGCAGCAGGCGATACTCCTCGGCGTATTCGGTGCCATGGGTGATGCAATGCTTGATGCTGCGGGCGATCAGGGCGCGGTCTTCGGGGTGTACGCCGTGCAGGTATTCACTGATCGGCAATTGACTGGCCATGGCCGGGTCGATGCCATGCAGTTGGGCAAAATGCGCATCGGCGATGAAGCGGTCCTCGCTGATGTCCCAGTCCCAGGTACCGACCGCATCGGTGGCGGCGAGGGCCAGTTGCAGGCGTTCCTCGGTTTCACGCTGGGCCTTGAGGCTGGCCGCCGAGCGCTGTTCGAGTTCGAGGGCGATGCGCCGGCGTTCGTTGGTTTCGATGGCGGTGACCAGGATCCCGGACACCTGGGCACCTTCGTCGCGGATCGGGCTGTAGGTCAGGTCGAGCCAGAAGTCAGACTCCCGGCCCCCGCGTTGCAGGGTAAAGCGCTGCTCGCTGTAGGTGCGCACCTGACCTTGCAGGACGGCGCTGTAGATCGGGTCGGTGAAGTCTTGCAACTCTGGCCAGATCAGGTGTGTCGGTTGTCCGAAAGCGTGCGGATGCTTGTTCCCGGCGAGCAGGGCGAAGCCGTCGTTGTAGATTTGCGTCAGTTGCGGGCCCCATAACAGCAGCATCGGCATCGGTGAGTGAATGACGATGTCCACGGCGGTTCGCAGGCTTTGTGGCCAAGTGCTGGCAGCGCCCAGCGGGCTGCTCGCCCAGTCGATTCGGGCGATCAAGGCCTGGGCATCGCTGGCGGTTGGTATTGCGTTCATCTGGGAGTCCTGCGCCAATTCGCTATAGCTGGCGACTATTCTTGCACAGGTGACAGGCGCAGGTTGATTCGAAGGCTTGAGCGGTTACTGTGGGAGCGGGCTTGCTCGCGAAGAGGGCGTGTCAGTCGACATCTTTGTTGGCTGACCTGCCGCCTTCGCGAGCAAGCCCGCTCCCACAGGTTTTTGTGGCGCTTCAAGACTGGAGTTCGGGCCTGTTTCGGTACTGCTCCAGCGCCTCGGGATTGGCCAGGGCATCAGTGTTCTTCACTTTCTGCCCATGCACCACATTGCGCACCGCCAGCTCAACGACCTTGCCGCTGATGGTCCGGGGAATGTCCGTCACTGCCACAATCTTCGCCGGCACATGACGCGGCGTGGTATTGGCGCGAATCACCTGGCGGATCTGCCGTTGCAGGGCCTCGTCCAGTTCGAGCCCGTCGCGCAAGCGTACGAACAGCACCACCCGCACGTCATCCTGCCATTGCTGACCGATGGCCACGCTGTCGAGCACCTGCGGGATTTTTTCCACCTGGCGATAGATTTCCGCTGTGCCGATGCGCACGCCGCCGGGGTTGAGAACGGCATCGGAGCGTCCGTGGATCATCATCCCGCCATGGGGCAATTGTTCGGCGTAATCACCTTGGGCCCAGACGCCGGGGAACAGGCTGAAATAGGATTTGCGCAGTTTCTCGCCATCAGGATCGTTCCACAGGCCAATGGGCATCGCCGGGAAATGCCGGGTGCAGACCAGTTCGCCTTTTTCACCGATCACCGGGTGGCCTTCGTCGTTCCACACTTCAACGGCCATGCCCAGGCTCTTGCCCATGATTTCGCCGCGCCGCACGGGCGACATCGGGTTGCCGTTGACGAAGCACGAGACGATGTCGGTGCCGCCGGACATCGAAGCCAGGCACACGTCAGCCTTGAAGTCGCGATAGACGAAGTCGTAACTGTGCGGCGACAGCGCCGAGCCGGTGCAAAGCAATGTCTTGAGGCTGCTCAGGTCATGACTTTCACGGGGCTTGATACCGCTGCTTTCCAGGGTTGCGAGGTATTTGGGACTGGTGCCGAAGACGCTGATGCGTTCGTCGTCGATCAGGTCGATCAAGCGTTGTGGATCGGGCTGGAACGGTGAGCCATCGTACAGCACCACGGAGCTGCCTGTGGCCAGTGCCGACACCAACCAGTTCCACATCATCCAGCCGCAGGTGGTGTAGTAGAACAGCCGTTCACCGGGGCCTAGATCGCCATGCAGGCCGTGTTCCTTGACGTGTTGCAGCAACACGCCGCCGGTGCTGTGGATGATGCATTTGGGCACGCCGGTGGTGCCGCTGGAGTAGAGGATGTACAGCGGATGGGCGAAGGGCACGGGGACGAAATCCGGCTCGCCGCCGGGTTCGTAGAAATCGTCCCACAGCGTCACGTTGGCCTGGGTGTGGAATTCTTCGATGTGCGCCTGTGGCCGAGCGTAAGGCACGACGATCAGCTGCTGCAGCGAAGGCAGGCGCTGGAGGATCTCGTTGACCTTGGCGGTCTGGTCTATCTCCTTGCCGGCATAGCGGTAGCCGGCGCAGGTCACCAGTACTTTCGGTTCGATCTGACCGAAACGGTCAACCACCCCCTGGGTGCCGAAGTCCGGTGAGGAGCAGGACCAGATAGCGCCAAGGCTGGTGGTGGCGAGCATGGCCACCAGTGTCTGCCAGGTGTTGGGCATGCACGCGGCGACCCGGTCACCCACACCGACACCGGCGGCGATCAAGCCATTCTGAAAACCGGCGACCTGTTCGGCGAGTTCAGCCCAGGTCAAATGTTCACGCTGACCGTTTTCGCCGACGGCTATCACGGCGATCGCATCGTCGCGACGCTGTAGCAGGTGTTCGGCAAAGTTCAGCGTTGCACCGGGGAACCATTGGGCGCTGGGCATCCGGGGGCCTTCGAGCAGCACGGCGTTGGGCTGATCGTGGAAGCGGATGTCGAAGAAATCGACGATGGCCTGCCAGAAGTCCGGGCGTTGATCGATGGACCACTGGTGCAGGGCAGGGTAGTCGTCGATCTTGAGGTGGTGTCGCTGATTGATGAAGCGGCGAAAGGCTTCCATGCGGGTCTTGCCAATGCGTTTGGCGTCGGGTTGCCAGAGGATGTCGGACATGGTTTGCCTCTTCTTTTTTATGCCTTCACACAGGCTGATGTGGCGCCGGCTTTTGTGGCGAGGGGGCTTGCCCCCGTTCGGCTGCGAAGCAGTCGTGAATCAGACAACCTGAATCGTCTGTGAGTGTTTGGGGCGGCTTCGCCACCCAACGGGGGCAAGCCCCCTCGCCACAAGGGTCTATCAGCCAGTCACTGTGCCAACCACCCACCATCAACATTCCACGCCGCGCCCCGCACCTGGCTGCCGGCTTCGCTGCACAGGAACAGCACCAGTTCACCCAGTTGCGGCGGTGTCACGAATTCCAGCGATGGCTGCTTTTCAGCGAGCAAATCGTGCTGCGCCTGCTGCGGGTCAACTCCACTGGCGGCACGATCATCAATCTGCTTTTGCACCAGCGGCGTCAATACCCAGCCTGGGCAGATCGCGTTGCAGGTGACTTGGGTGGTTGCGGTTTCCAGCGCGACCACTTTGGTCAAGCCGATCACCCCATGCTTGGCGGCGACATAGGCAGCCTTGCCCACCGAACCGACCAGGCCATGCACCGAGGCAATGTTGATCACCCGGCCCCAGCCCTTGGCGCGCATGCCCGGCAGGCTCAAGCGGGTGCTGTGGAACACCGACGACAGGTTGATGGCGATGATCGAATCCCAACGCTCCACCGGAAACTCATCCACCGCTGCCACGTGTTGAATGCCAGCGTTGTTGACCAGAATGTCGACGCCGCCGAACTCGCGCTCGGCGTAGGCGATCATGTCGGCAATTTGCGCCGGATCGCTGACATCGGCCGGGTGATGGCCGACCTTGCCGCCAAACTGTTGCACCTGGGCGATCACTTGGGAGGCATCGCCAAAGCCGTTGAGGATCAGATTGGCCCCAGCCTTGGCCAGGCTGAGGGCGATCCCCAGGCCGATGCCGCTGGTGGAGCCGGTGACCAGTGCGGTCTTGCCCGAAAGAGTCGTCATGAATACCTCACACAATGCCAGTGGCGTAGAAAGTGCCGATCACCACGAAAACCGCCAGGGTCTTGATCAGCGTAATACAGAAAATATCTTTGTAAGCCTCGCGGTGGGTCAGCCCGGTGACCGCCAGCAGGGTAATCACCGCGCCGTTGTGCGGCAGGGTGTCCATGCCGCCGCTGGCCATCGCGGCGACCCGGTGCAGCACTTCCAGCGGAATGTTCGCCGCATGGGCTGCGCTGATGAACTGCTCGGACATCGCCGCCAGCGCGATGCTCATGCCGCCAGAGGCGGAACCGGTGATGCCGGCCAGCAGGGTCACGGTAATCGCTTCGTTGACCAGCGGGTTGGGAATGCTCTTGAGCCAGTCGGCCAGAACCAGGAAACCCGGCAGGGACGCGATCACCGCCCCGAAACCGTATTCCGAGGCCGTATTCATCGCCGCCAGCAAGGCACCGCTGACCGCACTTCTACTGCCTTCGGCCAGCTTTCGGCTGATCGCCTTGTAGCCGAACACCAGCACCATGAGGATGCCGACCAGCAGGGCTGCCTGTACCGCCCAGATCGCCGTGAGCTTGGCGATTTCCGTGGTCACCGGCGTGGCCATGCCCGGCAGCGCGAGGCTGTGGGTCTTGCCGTACACCTGCGGAATCCAGTGGGTGAACAGCAGGTTCATGATGCCCACCGCCAGCAGTGGCGACAGCGCCAGCCACGGGTTGGGCAGCTTCAGGTCGGGGGCGGTTTCCGGCTCGTTGCGCAGGTCCGAACCATAGCCTTCACCGGTACGCTGGGCCTTGTTGCGCTGGCGCTGGAGAAACAGCATGCCGGCGCAGAACACGAAGATCGTGCCGATCACGCCCAGCCACGGCGCTGCCCAGGCGGTGGTGTTGAAGAAGGTGCTGGGGATGATGTTCTGGATTTGTGGCGTGCCGGGCAGGGCGTCCATGGTGAACGAGAAGGCGCCCAGCGCAATGGTCGCCGGGATCAGTCGCTTGGGGATGTTGCTCTGGCGGAACATTTCAGCGGCAAACGGATAGACCGCGAACACCACCACAAACAACGATACGCCGCCGTAGGTCAGCAAGGCGCAGACCAGCACGATCACCAGCATCGCCTGGCGGGTGCCGAGCAGGCGAATGGCTGCCGCGACGATGGAGCGCGAGAAACCGGACAGTTCGATCAGCTTGCCGAACACCGCGCCGAGCAGGAACACCGGGAAATACAGCTTGATGAAGCCGACCATTTTTTCCATGAACACCCCGGTGAAAGCGGGGGCGACGGCAGACGGGTCAGTCAGCAGGACAGCGCCGAGGGCGGCAATCGGGGCAAAAAGGATAACGCTGTAGCCACGGTAGGCAGCCAGCATCAGCAGCGCGAGGGCTGCCAAGGCAATGATCACACTCATGGTGTGTCTCCTGGGTTGTTATTTTTGTTGGGTGAAGCCTGGTGGGAGAGGCGTATAGCGAGTTTTGTGCCATCTTGTTAAGTTATTGAAATATAAGGATATATTTGATTCTTGTGGGCTGGGTTCGAATGCTTTGTCTCTACTTCGAGACTTTTGGCGATGGTGCTGGCCTCATCGCGAGCAAGCTCGCTCCCACAGGGGGACGGAGTAGTTCAGTAGAACAAGGTCTAATGTGGGAGCGAGCTTGCTCGCGATGATCTATCTATCAATGGAGATTGCTGTCTCTCTATTGAGACTCGGCAATCCCCAGCGCCGCCATTTTCTTGTACAACGTCGACCGCCCCAGCCCCAGCCGCGCCGCCGCATCAACCACCTTGCCCCCGCATTGCGCGAGGGTGGTTTCGATCAATTGCCGGTCAAATCGCTCCCGCGCCACACTGAACGTCTCGTGGGCAAGCGGTTCGATGGTCAAGGGCGCCACGCGTTCCACCGGTATGAATGTACCGATCGCCCCGCGGATGTCCGCCACCGTCAGGCGCAAATCATCACTGAGCAGCGCGGCCCGCTCCAGCACATTGCGCAGCTCCCGGATGTTCCCCGGCCAGGCGTGTTGCCCCAGCAGTTCCAGGGCCTCGTGGTGCAATTCATGCTGGCTGCGCAGTTCTTCGAGAATGGCCTCACTGAGCGCCGGCACGTCATCGAGGCGGTCACGCAGGGGCGGAACCTGGATCGGCAGCACGTTGAGCCGGTAGTACAAGTCGGCGCGGAATTCGCCGCGCTTGATCGCGGCTTCCAGGTCCGTAGAGGTCGCGGCGATTACCCGCACATCGCTCTGGATCACTTCGTTGGAGCCCACCGGCTCGAATTCCTTTTCCTGCAGCACACGCAGCAGTTTGCTTTGCAGGGGCAGCGGCATGTCGCCGATTTCGTCGAGGAACAGCGTGCCGCCCTGGGCGATCTGCAATTTGCCGGCGCGGCCCTTGCGGTCGGCACCGGTAAACGCGCCTGGGGCGGTGCCGAAGAATTCGGCCTCCAGCAGCGATTCAGGAATCGCTGCGCTGTTGATGCTCACGAACGCCTTGTGCGCGCGGGGCGAGGCGTTGTGAATCGCCTGGGCCAGCAACTCTTTGCCGGTACCGGTTTCTCCGAGCAGTAATACCGGCGATTCGGTGCTCGCACTGCGCCGGGCGCGGCGTTTGACTTCCAGGCTGGCGGCGCTGGTGCCGATGAAGTGGGCGAAGTTGTATCTGGTCTGCCGCGCCCGCAGCAGCGAGCGGGTGGAGGCCAGTTCTTCCTGCATGCTCATGTAGCGCTTGAGCATCGGCGACAGGCTGCGCAATTCGTCGAACAGGGCGAAACCGATGGCGCCGATGACTACGCCGGCATCGTCGTGAATCGGCAGGCGCATGACCACCAGCGGTTCTTTGGAGGTGTCTTGCATATCCAGCAGAATCGGCCGGCCGGTGCGCACCACCTCACGCAGCAGGCTGCCGGGGATCACGCTTTCGCAGGGCTTGCCGATCGCGACTTCGGCCGATGGCAGGCCGAAGCGTCGGGCATAGCGCTCGTTCATCCAGACGATGTTGGCATCGCGGTCGACAATCACCGTGCCCTCGCTTGATTGTTCGATGATTTCGAACAGCGAACGGATCGCCAGCAAGCGAACGCGCTGGTAGTCCTTGAGGCTTTCGGTGGTGTTCATGGGTTTGATCCTGATGATTTATTGCCTGTGGCGGCCCCTTCGCGAGCAAGCCCGCTCCCACATGGGACTGTGAACGACACCGATCAACTGTGGGAGCGGGCTTGCTCGCGAAGGCCGCAACGCGGTTTAACGGCCAGATTATGCCTGCCCCAACATCGCCGCCGCCAATAGCTCCTTGGTGTACGGATGCTGCGGTGAGTCAAACACCTCATGGCTGGCGCCGCGCTCCACCACTTTCCCGTCCTTGATCACGATCATGTCGTGGGCCAGGGCGCGCACCACTGCCAGATCATGACTGATGAACAGATAGGTCAATCCGTACTTTTCCTGAAGCTGACGGAGCAGGGCGACCACTTGTTTTTGCACCGTGCGGTCCAGCGCCGAGGTTGGTTCGTCGAGCAGGATCAGTGCCGGTTTCAGCACCAGCGCCCGGGCGATGGCGATACGTTGACGCTGCCCGCCAGAGAACTCGTGGGGATAGCGATGGCGACTTTGGGGGTCAAGGCCGACTTCGTTCAGTGCCCGGATCACTTCGGCATTGCACTCTTCAGTGCTCAACTGGCTGTGCACTTCCAGGCCTTCGCTGATGATCTGCGCGACCGACATTCGCGGGCTGAGGCTGCCGAAAGGGTCCTGGAACACCACCTGCATCTTCTTGCGCCACGGCCGTAGCTGTTTTTGCGTCAGACCGTCCAGCGCCTGGCCTTGAAAGCGAATACCGCCTTCGGAGTCGAGCAAACGCAGGATCGCCTGGCCAAGGGTGGACTTTCCCGAACCGGACTCGCCGACGATGCCCAGGGTCTTGCCGCGTTGGATATTCAGGCTGATGCCATCCACTGCACGCAGCCAGGTCTTGCGCTGAAACAGGCCACCACCGACAGGAAACCGCACCTGCAGGTTGTCCACCTCCAGTACGTTTTCGCGCTCGTCCCGGGGCAAGGCTTCGCCCTCGGGTTCGGCGTGCAGCAGTATGCAGCTGTATGGGTGCCTGGGTTCGGTGAACAGGGTTTCGCACGGCGCCTGCTCGACGATTTCCCCGGCCTTCATCACGCACACGCGCTGGGCGATGCTGCGCACCAGATTGAGGTCATGGCTGATCAGCAGCAGCGACATGCCCAGCCGCTGTTGCAGGGATTTGAGCAGCAGCAGGATTTTGCGCTGCACCGTCACATCCAGCGCGGTGGTCGGTTCGTCGGCAATCAGCAGTTCCGGTTCACACGCCAGGGCCATGGCGATCATCACCCGTTGGCGCTGCCCGCCAGATAATTGGTGGGGATAGGCCTTGAGGCGCTCTTCGGGTTTCTGGATGCCTACCAGATGCAACAATTCGAGGATCCGCGCTTGCGCCGCCTTGCCCGCCAGGCCTTTGTGCACCAGCAAGGTTTCACCGATCTGTTTTTCGATGCTGTGCAGCGGGTTGAGGGAGGTCATCGGCTCCTGGAAGATCATCGCGATGCGATTACCGCGCAGTTTGCGCAACTTGCCGGCATCGGCGCCCACCAGTTCCTGGCCGCGATAGCGGATGCTGCCTGTCGTCTCGGTATCTGTTTGCGGCAGCAGTTGCAGGATCGAGTGGGCCGTCACCGACTTGCCCGAGCCCGATTCGCCCACCAGCGCCAGGCATTCGCCGGGGCGGATGTCCAGGCACAGATTGCGCACCACGGACTGGCCACTGAAGGCCACGCTGAGGTCACGGATTTCGATCAGATTGGTCATATCAACATCCGCATCAAGAGCAAGGGTCAAGACCGGGGATCAAAAGCGTCGCGCAGTGCTTCGCCAATGAACACCAGTAAAGAAAGAATCAGCGCCAGGGTGAAGAACGCCGTCAGGCCCAGCCATGGCGCTTGCAGGTTTTGCTTGCCCTGGCCGATCAGTTCACCCAGGGACGCGCTGCCCGCAGGCATGCCGAAGCCGAGGAAGTCCAGCGCCGTCAGGGTGGAAATCGCCCCGGTCAGAATGAACGGCAAGTAGCTCAAGGTCGCGTTCATGGCGTTGGGCAGAATGTGCCGCACGATGACTTTGCGGTCGGTCAGGCCCAGCGCGCGCGCGGCCTTGACGTATTCCAGGTTGCGCCCGCGCAGGAACTCGGCGCGCACCACGTCCACCAGGGCCAGCCATGAAAACAGCGCCATGATTCCCAGCAGCCACCAGAAATTCGGTTCGACGAAGCCCGACAGGATGATCAGCAGGTACAACACCGGCAACCCGGACCACACCTCCAGCAGACGCTGGCCGAGCAAGTCCACCCAGCCGCCGTAATAGCCTTGCAGGGCTCCGGCCGCGATGCCGATCAGGGCACTGACAAAGGTCAGCATCAAGGCAAACAGGATCGACACCCGGGCACCGAAGATCACCCGGGCCAGAACGTCCCGTGCCTGGTCGTCGGTGCCCAGCCAATTGATGCTGGAGGGCGGACTGGGGGCGGGTTTGTTCAGGTCGTAGTTAGGGGTGTCATCACTGAACGGAATCGGCGGAAACAGCAACCAGCCACCGTCCTTCCTGATCAGCTTCTGCACGTAGTCGCTGCGGTAGTCGGCCTGAAACGGCAGTTGTCCGCCGAACTCCTGTTCGGTGTGGCGCTTGAAGACCGGGAAGTACCACTGGCCTTGATAGCTGACCATCAGCGGTTTGTCGTTGGCGATCAGTTCGCCGCCCAGGGTCATCAGGAACAGGCCGACAAACAGCCAGAGCGACCACCAGCCCCGACGGTTTTTCTTGAACCGCTCGAAGCGGCGACGCGCCAGCGGTGAAAGCTTGAGCATCAGGCGTTCCTCGCGGCGAAGTCGATACGCGGGTCGACCAGGGTGTAGCAGAGGTCGCCGACCAGTTTTATCAGAAGGCCGAACAGGGTAAAGATGAACAGCGAGCCGAACACCACCGGATAGTCCCGGGATACCGCCGCTTCGTAGCTCATGCGGCCGAGGCCGTCGAGGGAGAAGATCACCTCGATCAGTAGGGAGCCGGCAAAAAACACACTGATGAACGCCTGGGGAATGCCCGACACCACCAGCAGCATGGCGTTGCGGAACACGTGCCCGTAGAGCACCCGTCGTTCACTCAAGCCCTTGGCTCGGGCGGTGACCACGTACTGGCGGGTGATTTCATTGAGGAACGAGTTCTTGGTCAGGATGGTCAGCGTGGCGAATCCGCCGATCACCAGGGCGGTCACAGGCAACACCAGATGCCAGAAGTAGTCGGCCACCTTGCCAAGGGTCGACAGCGATTCGAAGTTGTCCGAGACCAACCCGCGGACCGGAAACCAGTTCAGCGAAGTGCCACCGGCAAAGACTACGATCAGGAACATCGCAAACAGGAACGCCGGCATGGCATAGCCGATGATGATCGCGGTACTGCTCCAGATGTCGAATTGGCTGCCATGGTGCACGGCCTTGCGGATGCCCAGGGGAATCGACACCAGGTAGGTGATCAGCGTCGCCCAGAGTCCGAGGGAAATGGTCACGGGCATTTTTTCGAGGATCAGATCGGTGACGGTGGCGCCGCGGAAGAAACTCTTGCCGAAGTCCAGGCGCGCGTAGCTGGTGAGCATCAACCAGAGGCGTTCGTGTGCCGGTTTATCGAAGCCGTACTGCTTTTCAATGTCCTTGATCAGCTGCGGGTCGAGACCGCGACTGGCCCGGGACTTGCCGCTCACGGACTCGCCGGAACCGCCGCCGACCGCAGCGCCGCCAATGCCTTGCAGGTGCGCGATGGCCTGTTCGACCGGCCCGCCCGGTGCGGCCTGGACGATGACAAAGTTGACCAGAAGAATAATTACCAGCGTCGGAATGATCAGCAGCAGGCGCCGCAATATGTAAGCCCACATCAGTGCGGCCCTCCGGGTCTGCCACGGCTGATACGTTCGGCCGTCATCTGTTGGTTGGTCAATGGCGTGGTGCTCATCTCCCACCAGCTCTCGATGGCTTCGTCATTACTCGCTTGCACGTTCGGGATGCCGAAACGGTTCCACCACACCGTTGAGGTGCCCGGCGGGTAATAGTTGGGAATCCAGTAGTAGTTCCATTGCAGCACCCGGTCCAGGGCATGGGCGTAATGCAGCATGTCGGCCTGGGTATTGGCGCGGATCAGCCCGGTGATCAGGGTGTCCACTGCCGGGTTCTGCAAGACCATGTAGTTGTTTGATCCCGGGTCGGTGGCCGCCGCCGAGCCGAAATAATTGAGCAGTTCGTTGCCCGGGGAAGTGGTGACCGGGTAGCCGGTGACGATCATGTCGTAGTCGCGGCTCATCAGGCGATTGACGTACTGGGACGAGTCGATGCGGCGGATGTTCAGGTCGATGCCGATCTGTTTCAACGTACGTTTATAGGGCAACAGCAGGCGGTCCATGCCGTTCTGACTGACCAGGAACGTAAAGCTCAGCGGCTCGCCGTGGACATTGACCAGTTGGTCGCCATCGGGTTTCCAGCCGGCCTGTTCGAGCAAGTCCAGGGCCTGCAACTGCTTGTCGCGAATCACGCCGCTGCCATCGGTCTTCGGCGCCTCGAACACTTTGGTGAAGACTTCGTCGGGAATCTGCCCGCGCAACGGTTCGAGAATCGCCAGCTCACCCGCATCCGGCAGTTGCCGGGCCGCGAGATCGGTATTGGAAAAAAAGCTCTGCTGGCGGATGTACATGTCGCGCATCATCTGCCGATTGCTCCACTCGAAGTCCCACAGCATCACCAGCGCCTGACGCACGCGACGGTCCTGGAACATGGGCTTTTGCAGATTGAACACAAAACCCTGGGCCGGTTGCGGCGCCTCTGTGGCGAGGTGGGCTTTTTGCAGGCGACCATCGCTCAGGGCCGGGCTTTCGTAGCCGATGGAGTAAGCGGTGGCGGAAAATTCCCGGTTGTAGTCAAAGGCGCCGCCGCGCAACACCTGGCGCGCCACGTCGGTATCGCCGAAGTACTCGATGCTGAAATGATCGAAGTTGTACAGGCCACGGCTGACCGGCAGATCCTTGCCCCACCAATCGGGGTTGCGCTCGAAGGTGATGCTGCGCCCCGAATCGATCTTGCCGACTGTATAGGGACCGCTGCCCAGCGGCGCTTCATAGCCGCCGCCACCGGCGAAATCGCGGCTCTTCCACCAGTGTTCGGGAAACACCGGCAAGGTTGCGATATCCAGGGGCAGGGTGCGATTTTCGTTGTTCTTGAAATCAAAGCGGATGGTTAGTGGCGATTCCACTTCGACGCTTTTGACGTCGGCGAATTGGGTTCGGTAGCGCAGGCTGCCCTGGGTCATCAGCAGGTCGAAGGTGTAGCGCACGTCTTGGGCGGTAATCGGTTTGCCATCGGCAAAACGCGCCTTGGGGTTGAGGTAAAAGCGCAGGGACAGGCCGTCCTCTGAACGCTCCATCTTCTCAGCCACCAGACCGTAAACGGTATAAGGCTCGTCCAGCGAGCGTTGGGCCAGTGGCGAGTAGATCAAGCCGTCAATCTGTGTAACGCCGATGCCTTTGTCGATGTAAGGCAAAACATGGTCGAACTGACCGATTTCAATCGCCGAGCGCCGCATCGTGCCACCCTTGGGGGCCTGCGGGTTGGTGTAGGCGAAATGACTGAAGCCGGGAGGGTATTTCGCCGGTTCGCCGTACACGGTCATTGCCGGTTGCGGTGCCGCATGCACACCCGAGGCACCCATCAGCAGGGCCACGGCTGTGAACAGCAAAGTAGGGAAAGCCAGTCGCATTGTCAGCCTTAGAACCGGGAGGTCGTTAACGACAATTTGTACGCTAGCGGCGCGTCCCTCGCCAGCCGTATTGCGCGTTGAAAACACAACGGCCCACCAATAGGCGGGCCGTTGAGTGAATAGCTCAAGCGTCGATCAGTCCTGACGGCTGGTCACTTCCAGAAGGTGGAAACCGAACTGGGTCTTGACCGGGCCCTGGACCACGTTGAGCGGTGCGCTGAAGACCACGGTGTCGAATTCCTTGACCATCTGGCCCGGACCGAACGAACCCAGGTCACCGCCCTGGCGGCTGGAAGGGCAGGTGGAGTTTGCCTTGGCAACTTCGGCGAAATCGGCGCCAGCCTCGATTTGGGCCTTGAGTTCGTTGCACTTGGCTTCGGAGGCAACAAGGATGTGACGGGCAGTGGCTTTAGCCATGGGAAAATACTCCTTTCAATACTCGATAAAGTGCTGAGCCTACCGGATTCAGTGAGCTATTTCTCCTCAAAGTTCCGTTCCACGCGGGATCCGCGGCAGTCGGACCTCAAAGGCCGGCGTCCCTCAAGCGCCTGGCGTGCTGGACATACAGTTCAATCGGGTTGACACCTTTACGCAGTTGACCGGCCGGCTGGCCAATGGTGTCCAGATGATCCAGTGGATAGTCGGACCGGATAACCGTTCCCAGATGGGAGCTGAAACGACCGACCAAACCGTCGTTCTGCTCGCTTTCCGTGACGAAATAACCGGAAAGGGCTCGGCATAAGACGTTGAACGGATCGAGCGCATAAAGCCCTTCTTCGAGCGCATTCGACGGCAGCACGCCGCTCCACGAGTAGTAATGAACACCGTTGACCCGTTCGCACCCCTTGCCACCCCAGGTGGCTGGCAGTCCTTGTGGGTATTTGTCGTTGAATGCGCCTACGCCTTCGGTGGTCAGCGCGTTGAGGGCGGCAATGGCGTTCCGCGGTAGATACTGATTGTCGCTTAATGCCGCGAGGAAGTCGGCGAACAGGGTCACCACTGTCTCGGCCACATGTTCCGGCAGGCAGCCCGGTGTCAATGCCTTGCGCAGGAAATCGGCCAGTTCCGAACCATGGTTCGGCCCGCTGACGGAGGTGACCGATGCCACGCTGTGTGGCGCAATCGCTGCGGCATAACGTGCGGTCAGTGCGCCCTGGCTATGACCTATGAGGTTGACTTTGTGTGCACCGGTTCCTTCCAGTACCCGCTCGATCTGTGCGAGCAATTGGTCTCCGCGTACCTCGTTGTCATGGATGGCCGACAAGTGGGGAACGAACACCCTGGCTCCGGCGTTCCTCAGCGCCTGCCTGATGTCGTGAAAGAGCTCGAACTTGCCGATTCTTTCGAAGCCGAAAAGGCCGTGGACCAGCAGTATTGGGTAACAAGTGCTTGCATTCCTTTGCATGTTCATACCTTTACGCAGAAGTTCATTGGGACTGCATGGCGCTTCACTCTAAAACACTCGAGGTTGGCGCGATGTATGAAAAGTCCGGCGAAACTTGCGGAAAACGGAATAGAACAAGTGCGAATACCCACGAGTGGCTGAAGCCTTGGTCGGAATCGATTGAGGACTTTTCGCGGCAATCACCTTGTTGCTGATCAAAGACCTACTTTGCATGTATCGACTTTCCGAGCGGGTCGGCGTTTGAGGCCGACATCGCGATTGTTTGCCATGGGGTTAAATAGCCGTCCAGAGCCGGCCACCTGTCCGGTGTCTATTCCAGGGAATGGAGCGAATGAATGACTGCTTATGAACCCGATACCTTGAATCTCGCGCAGCAACCATTACCACCTCCCATGCTGGAGCAGGCGCAAAACGGTGTTCTGAACCCTTCTGACAAAAAAGCCGTCATCAGGGTCCAGCCGTATCCAGGCATGACCTGCGGCGACAAATTACTATTGAGTTGGGCGGGGCTGGATGCCGATGGCCTCGCCTGCAATCATCAGGTGGCGCGTTTTGTCAGTGAGGAACGGGTCGGCGAGGACATCATCTTTGCCGTAGGTAGTGCACATATCGCGGCGCTTGAGGGTGGCTCACTGGAAATCGGTTACTCACTGACGAGCACCCGATTTGCCGAGCCCGTGCATTCCCATCGTCTGCAGTTGAGTGTCGGTGACGTGCAATGCGACCTGTTGCCCGCGACGGTGAACGATGCGGTGGGTAGAACGCTTGATCCCGATAGGGTGAAAGAAGGGGCGATCGTTACGATCAAACCCTATGCGCGCATGGCGGCGGGCGACTGGGTGTTGCTGACTTGGGCGGGCGTTTCGGTCGACTCAAGTTTCAGTGATGCACTCAAGGTCGAGTCCTTCGCGGTGGGGGACGAACTGTCGTTTTGGGTCAGTCCGGAGTGCATTACGCTGAATCTGGGCTCCTCAGTGTCCGTCGATTATTGCGTCAAGCAAGCAGGGCAGGGGCCTCGTTATTCTGAAGTAACGGCACTGATGATTGGCATACTGGAGCGCCGACCACTGCAAGCACCCACTGTGCTGGAAGCCGACGAAGGTTGGGTGGACCTGCAGGATGCGCAGGATGGCGTGACCGTCGTCATCGAGAACGCCAGCGCTGAAAAAGGAGAACGGATTTACCTGGAGTGCGACGGGGAGAAACTCAATCACCATGACGACCGCGAAATAACCAGGGACACCGCTGGCGAGCCGTTGGTGTTCATCATTCCCTACCCGTTCTGGAGGGAACATCGAGATTCGGCGATCCGTATTTCCTATTCAGTCGAGCGCCTTGACGGCACCCGACAGCAATCGGGGGTGACGCTGGTTCAAGTGCAGTCCCTGATGGGACATTGATTGCCATTTGCCCTCCAGTCTTCCCATGAAGGCCGGAGGGCGCACGGATGATGTCGATTATCAGGCGTTGTTTGACGCTCGCAGCCGATCTGCCGCTTCAAGCAACAACTGTTCTGTCCCGGCCCAACCGAGGCAACCATCGGTCACCGACACGCCGTATCTCAATGACGAACTCAATGGCTGGCAGCCTTCGAACAAATGGCTCTCGATCATCATGCCGATCAGCGAACGATCACCTTGCAGGCGCTGTTCAAGTACATCGTTGAAAACGGCTGGCTGGCGCAACGGGTCTTTGCCGCTGTTGGCATGACTGCAATCGACCATGATTCGGGCCGGAATCCTGAGCCTGGTCAGGTCACTGTTCACCTGGGCGATGCTGGCGCTGTCGTAGTTCGGGCCGCGATGGCCGCCGCGCAGTACCAGGTGCGTGTCCGCATTACCCGGGGTTTGAATGATCGCCGGATGCCCCTGGCTATCGACACCGAAATGGCGATGGGGATGGGCGGCGGAGCGCATGGCATCGCTGGCGACGCCAACACCGCCGTCTGTCCCGTTCTTGAACCCTACAGGCATGCCCAGGCCGCTGGCCATTTCCCGATGGATCTGCGACTCCGTGGTCCGGGCGCCAATTGCGACCCAGCTCAACAGATCATCGAAGTAGCCGGCCGCCATCGGTTGCAGCAGTTCAGTGGCAACGGGCAGACCCAGGCGGAGCATTTCGCGCATCAACTCGCGGGACAGCGTCAGGCCGGCGGCCATGTCATCGCTGCCATCGAGGTGCGGGTCGTAGGCCAGGCCTTTCCAGCCAACCGTGGTACGGGGTTTTTCGACGTAGGCACGCATCACCAGCAGCATTTCGTCGCTGACTTCGGCGGCGAGGCGGGCAAGGTTGCCAGCGTATTCGAGGGCTGATTCGGGATCGTGTATCGAGCAGGGGCCGACGATGACCAGCAGGCGGGAATCTTCACCGTTGAGGATCGCGCGAACTGCCTGGCGGTGGGCGGTGACTTGCCGGGTCAGGGCGTTGCCGAGGGGCAATTGCTGTTTGAGTTGCAATGAGCTGGGCAGGCGCAAGGTCAGCGCTTCATTGGCAGGGCTCAAGGTGGACAGCGGCAGTGCAGAGACGGACGAGTTCATATTCAAGGCTTCCTGGGCTGGTGGCGGGTTCGTGCCCGCGCGCTCGGCCCTACTGGGGTGTTCGACAATTGGCCGGATTGGCTGCGTGTGTGTGCTTGCCACCTGTGGGTGACCGATCGGAGGCGGCAGGCTGTCCCGAGCGGAGGGTGGTAAATCGCCAGGCGGTAAAACTGTCGTAACGGTAATAAGTGGCGTAGTTCATGTTCTTAATCCTCTGAATGTCTGGTGTGTCGCTAAAAGTGTTGGGGCCGAAAAAACAAAACCCCCGGTCGGGAGGCCGACCGGGGGTTGAGAATTCTCTGGTGGCGACCCGTTTAAAGTGGGCGCCGTGTGGGTATCAGGCGCGCCAGTGGCTAAACCAATACCCAAAATAAAAGCTGACCGGAGCACAACCGTCGTTCACCCGGGCAGCAGCAACCGAGCGCGGGGCGCTGGCGGTACCAAGCTGTAAGAGGGCGTTGAACATGGTCTGTCTCCGATGGATGGGTCGAGCTTACTAGAGGCCGGTACGCAGATTCAATCAGAAAATGCTATCGGCCAACGTCGTCCCTTTCTATCGCTTGAGTACCCCGAAGGTTGTGACACACTCTGCGCTTCAATAAAAAACATATCGTCACAAGGACGCACCTGACCCTCGCCGTGGAGCTGGAATGATGGAATGCCAATGGCGTCCGGCAATACCGGATGACCTGGAATTTGCCCGCGAACTGACCCGTAGGGGCATGCTGCGTTACTACATTGAGCATGACCTGTTGTGGCTGGACGAAGCGTTTGACGTGGCCTGGGCCGGGCGGGACAACCGCTTGATCGCATGGGGCGACAAAGTGCTGGGTTATGTCAGCCTGAGCCGTGACGCCAGGGCCTTGTATATCCGTGAATTGCATATCGTCGAAGCGTTTCGTGGGCAGGGCGCTGGATCCTGGACGATCGATCAGGTACTGATTCTGGCGCGCCAGGAGCGGCGTCCGGCGTTGCGCCTGACGGTTTTCGAAAACAACCCGGCGCAAGCGTTGTACGAGCGCAAGGGATTGAGGGTAGTGGGCAAGGACGAATGTTTCCTGAGGATGCAGCTGGATATTCCCTGCCTGGATCGCTGCAACACGCTTGCGGCAAGCCTTTCAAGATGAATTGAAACTTTTAATCTGACGCTTTCCGCTAGGTCTGCCAGATGCTTTTTGCTAAGGTGTCTGACAACCCAATAAGACCAAATCGCGAGGTGTCTGCTTGATTAGGGTGCTAGTAGTCGATGACCATGATCTCGTTCGTACAGGCATTACACGAATGCTGGCTGACATCGATGGCCTGCAAGTAGTCGGCCAGGCCGAGTCGGGTGAGGAATCCCTGATCAAGGCGCGCGAGCTGAAACCCGATGTGGTGTTGATGGACGTCAAGATGCCGGGTATCGGCGGTCTTGAAGCCACTCGAAAATTATTGCGCAGTCATCCGGATATCAAGGTCGTCGCGGTGACCGTGTGTGAAGAGGACCCGTTTCCTACGCGGCTGTTGCAGGCCGGTGCGGCAGGTTACCTGACCAAGGGGGCAGGTTTGCCGGAAATGGTCCAGGCCATTCGCCTGGTGTTTGCCGGGCAACGCTACATCAGTCCGCAAATTGCCCAGCAATTGGCGATCAAGTCCTTCCAGCCGACCAACGATTCGCCTTTCGATGCCTTGTCGGAGCGGGAAATCCAGATCGCGCTGATGATCGTCGGCTGCCAGAAAGTACAGATCATTTCCGATAAACTGTGCCTGTCCCCGAAAACCGTGAACACCTACCGTTACCGCATCTTCGAAAAGCTTTCGATCAGCAGTGATGTCGAGTTGACGCTGTTGGCGGTTCGTCATGGCATGGTCGACGCCAGCCTCTGAAAATGAACGACACCTTTGATCCGAGCGCCTTTCTGTCGACCGTTAGCGGGCGCCCCGGTGTGTACCGCATGTTCGACAGCGAAGCGCGGTTGCTCTACGTCGGCAAGGCGAAGAACCTCAAGAATCGCCTGTCGAGCTACTTTCGCAAGACCGGGCTTGCCCCCAAGACCGCCGCGCTGGTAGCGCGTATCGCCCAGGTCGAGACGACGATCACCGCCAACGAAACCGAAGCCTTACTGCTTGAGCAGACGCTGATCAAGGAATGGCGCCCGCCCTATAACATCCTGCTGCGCGACGATAAATCCTACCCCTACGTCTTTCTCTCCGACGGAGAGTTTCCGCGCCTGAGCATTCATCGCGGCGCGAAAAAGGCCAAGGGCAAGTATTTCGGGCCTTATCCGAGTGCTGGCGCGATCCGCGAAAGCCTGAGCCTGCTGCAAAAGACGTTTTTCGTTCGGCAATGCGAAGACAGTTATTACAAGAACCGCACGCGCCCATGCCTGCAATACCAGATCAAACGCTGCAAGGCGCCCTGTGTCGGGCTGGTGGAGCCGCAGGTGTACGCCGAGGATGTCCGCCATTCGGTGATGTTTCTTGAAGGGCGCAGCAATGCACTGACTGACGAGTTGTCCGCCGGGATGGAAGAGGCGGCGATCAATCTCGAATTCGAACGTGCAGCCGAGTTACGGGACCAGATTGCGTTACTGCGCCGGGTCCAGGATCAACAGAGCATGGAGGGCGGGACCGGGGACGTCGATGTGATTGCCGCCTTCGTCAACC